>JAJZGM010000065.1 GCA_021828525.1 Nitrospirota bacterium
ATACGACCAATGTCATCTTACTTCTGCTCCTTCCTCTGGCGGGATGCGTGGTCGCCCCCACCGTTTCCGGCGAAGCCGCAACCCGGGCCCATGTTTCCCTTCCGGCAGAAAAAGCCAAGGCCCTCCTCGAAAAGATCCAGAAGGACCATCCCGACTATACCATCCGGGCACTTCTCAAACCCGAGGAATCCGGAACCGATGTCCACCTTACCGTTTTCACGGTCCAGACCGTTCATATGGTTGTCCGTGGCTTTCAGGAGCCCACAAGCGGAAAAAAGGTTTATCCCGACTGCACCCGATGGTTTGACCTGACGCGAAGCTTCGACCCGGCCTGCGGTGGGGGGCCCTACCTCGGCACGGCCAATCTGGTCTTTGGAGACGGCATGGCCCTGGGCCTCATGTTCGATCTCTTCCAGGCCGCCCGCTATCCCTTCACCTATACCCGAACCTCCATGCCCGACGAGAGGGCCACCCGATCAGTCCTTGAAACCCTCAAGTCAGCTGAAAAATCGGCAGGAACCCAGGCTCCATCCCTTGTGGCGAGCAATCCCCATATGCGATGACGCCTCCCGAAAGGGGGGTCCCCACGGGATTCCCCTTTCAGGCCCCTTTTCCTCCCTCCCCGAGACCTCCCCCCGATTTTCAAAAGAACCCTTGATCTTCCCGTCCCAGAATCTTTCAGAAATCTCAGCCGTGTTATACTTTGTGAAAAGATAAAACGTCCCGATATATCGTAACCACAGGGGAAAGGCCCTTGCGATGGCCCGCCGGTTTGCCGTTTGCCTCCCGTTTTTGATCTTCCTGGGAGTGGCCCTTTCATCTCCGATTCCCCCTCTTCTGGCCCAAACCCATAGGGTCGCCCACAGAATCTGGGTGCTTCCTCTGTCCGGAGCCGTCACTCCTCCGATGGCCTCCTACCTCCACCGGTGGTTTGACCGCGCGAAACGACGTCATCCGTCGCTGATCATTCTCAGGATCGATACTCCGGGAGGACTTTCGGGATCCATGCGCTCGATCATCAAGGACATCCTCGCCTCCCCTGTCCCGGTCGTGGGGTATGTGGCACCAGGAGGAGCCAGGGCCGCAAGTGCGGGAACCTACATTCTCTATGCCTGCCCTCTGGCAGCCATGGCCGAGGGCACGAATGTCGGATCGGCCACCCCTATTCCGGTCGGGGGCTCCCTCCCTCTTTTAACGGAGCCAACCAAGACGGGCCAGGAATCGAAACACCCTTCTCCGTCCGATACGGAAGAGAGAAAGGTCGTGAACGATGCCGTGGCTTACATCCGGAGTCTGGCCGAAATGAACGGACGAAATGCGGCGTGGGCTGAAAAGGCGGTCCTGTCCGCCGCGAACCTTTCAGCCCGGCAGGCCCTGACACAGCACGTCATCGATCTGATCTCCCCCGACATCCCCACCCTCCTCGAACAGATCGACGGACGCACCCTCTCCGTCCATGGGCAGAAGCTCCTCCTCCATCTTGAGCCGGCCTCCCTAAGGATTGTCCGGCCCCAATGGAAGGACCGTCTCCTCGAGATCCTGTCCCGGCCGGAACTGGCCTACCTCCTCTTCCTTCTGGGAGTCGTCGGCCTGGCCTTCGAGTTTTCCCACCCGGGATTCGTCCTCCCCGGAATAACCGGGCTCATGGCGATCATTCTGGCCTTTTACGCCTTTACGATCCTTCCCGTCAATCTGACCGGCCTGCTTCTTCTCCTCCTCGGAATCTCGCTGATGGTCGCGGAGGTTCTTGTCGGAGCTTTCGGGGGTCTCGCTGTGGCCGGGATCATCTCCTTTTTCCTGGGCTCCCTTTTCTTTTTCCGGGCACCCGAAGGACAGGTTGCCGCCTCCGCTTCGTCCCATCTTCCCCTGATCCTTCTCCTCACGCTCCTTGTCTCGGGATTTTTTCTGGGCGTGATCCGCCTTGCCTTGAAGGCCCGGATGCGGCCTGTCCTGACAGGATTCGAGGGAACGAAGGGAGAGAGGGGGACAGCCCTCGACAGCTTCCAGAAAAAAGGGCGGGTCAGACTGCATAGCGAAATCTGGTGGGCCACATCTCCTGTTCCCGTGAAAGAAGGAGAACAGGTCGTTATCGAAGGGATGACCGGCTTGACCCTGAAGGTCCGGCCCGCGTCCGAGGAGGCTCCATGATCACCTTTGTTCCGACTATTTTCGTTGTGGCGCTGGCCGCCTATCTTCTCAGCAGGTCCGTCCGGATTCTCCGGGAATACGACCGGGGAGTGGTCTTCGTCCTCGGACGCTTCTGGAAGGTCAAGGGACCGGGGCTTGTCCTGCTTCTTCCCCTTGTCCAGCAGATGGTCAGGGTGGGTCTCCGGACCGTGGTCATGGATGTTCCGAGCCAGGATGTGATTTCGAAGGACAATGTCTCCGTGAAGGTCAGCGCGGTCGTCTATTTCCGGGTCATCGACCCGAAACTTGCGATCATCGCCGTTGAGGACTATCTTCTGGCCATCAACCAGCTCTCCCAGACAACCCTTCGCTCAGTCCTGGGCCAGCACGATCTGGACGAGATGCTGTCCGCCAGAAACCAGCTCAATGCCGACATCCAGACCATCCTTGACGAACACACAGACGCCTGGGGCATCAAGGTGAGCAATGTCGAGATCAAGCGCGTCGATCTCGATGAAAGCATGATCAGGGCCATTGCGAGACAGGCAGAGGCCGAAAGGGAGCGGCGGGCCAAGGTCATCTATGCGGACGGAGAACTCCAGGCCTCCGGAAAATTTCTTGAAGCCGCCCAGGTGCTCTCGGCGATTCCGGAGGCGATGCAGCTTCGCTACCTCCAGACCCTGAGCCAGATTGCAGGTGACAAGACCTCCACGATCGTCTTTCCATTCCCCCTGGACTGGATCAGGGAATTCCAGAAAAAGAACCCTCCTTCCCAGCCGGGAACTCCGTAATCCCCGGAGGCCAGCCTCTCCAGGGAGAGCCCTGGCTGCTGCCAGGTCACCGGAAAAATCTCGGCATTATTTGTGCAGGGTCACGAACCGGACATGCTGCATGGACACGAACAGGACCTCTCCGAACTTCGCCCCGGAGAGAATCTTGAGGGAACCCCGTGACGGATCGACAGAGACAACGGAGGTATTGGGCATCAGGATCACGACCTGCCCCATCCGGAGCATCTCCCTGGCTTTCGGAAGGCCTGAGGGATCAGCAACAGTCTTCTCCCAAAGATCGAGAGATCTCCTCTCCCGGGAGGCAAAGATCCCGTACCCCTCTTCCACCCTGAGGAAGCCGACCGTCCCTCCGGGGGGAATGCTTCCGTTCCTGCGGGAGGAAGCAAAGGGAGTTCCTCCCAGAAAAATTTTCTGGACCGGCCAGGCGACAAACAAAAGAATAACACCCAGAACCAGAACCGTCAGAACAACCGGCCACCGGCTCCGTCTTCGTGAAGGGTGACCGACGGGTCCTTCTTTCAAGGTAAGGCCCTGCCCTTATCTGACAGGGGGAGAATCATCACGACCTCCCTCTTGCGTCTTTTCCCCTGGATTCATTTTCGCCATCCCCGGTCATCCTCCGGGCCTTGGTCAGTACCCGGACCCCCCGACCCCCCCATCATCCATCTCCCCGGAATGAGTGGAGGAATCCCCTCCGCCCGAGGGAGGGGGCGACGATCCCCCCTGGCTCTTGTCTGAAGAGGGACTCTGGGATGAGCCACCCGGAGAGGATGGGGCGGTATTTTGAGAGGGAGGGGCATTCTGCCCGTTCCCGTTCATGGACCCATTGTCGTACATCTCCCCTCCATTTGAGTCGTCGGCTGCCAGAATGACCCGGGGTGAGAGAAAGACGATGAAAGCCAGGGCCGCAAGACACACGAAACGATATATTTTCATGAATGACCTCCAGGATTTTGCTTAAACATGGCCGGAACACCTCCGCACCCTACCGGTGGACGGAGCGTTCTCGAGGCTGAAACAGCTCTTCAAATTTTCTGTTTTCAGAACTATACACCCGATTTCAAAAACCTGCGGAAAGGGTCTCTGACGGACTCTTCCTTGATCCTTCAAAAGGGTGACCACTCCTGCCGGCAATGGAAAATTGTTCCATGGCGGATTTCCTGTCAAAATTCGTCAGTTTTTTATAAACTCATCCTGAGTACCGGCACTGAATCTCCTTTGGAGAAATCGTGCAAGACCAGACGACAGATCCCATGACCCAGAACCGATCCTCCGTCTTTGTCCGCCTTCTCTCGGCCAATCTGAAGAATCCCTACCCGGTATTTGCCCTCGTGATCGTCCTTCTGGTCTGGGGGACGGTCTCCTTTCGGAGCATTCCCCGGGACATCTTTCCCCATATTCCCATCCCCGTGGTCATGATCGCGACCTTTTACCCCGGGATGGACGCAACCGAGGTCGAGCGAAACATCACCGACATTCTCGAGCGGCAGTTCACGATGGCCCGGGAGGTCGACCGGATCGAATCACGATCCCTCAACGGAATGAGCCTCATCAAGATCATCTTTCACAGCACCATCAACGAAGACCATGCCGTCTCCATGATCTCCGAACTCTCCCTTTCGACACTGGGGAGCCTCCCCCCCGGAACAATTCCTCCGATGGTCATCTCCTACAGCTTTTCCAATGTCCCCCTCTGCCACCTTCTGATTTCCTCGGCAACGCTGGACCAGGCACACCTGTACGATCTCGCCACCAATGTCATCCGTCCCCAGCTCGGAGGGTTGAGGGGGGTCTCCGCCCCTCCCATCTTCGGGGGAAAGATCCGGCAGTTCAACATCGAGCTCAATCCCTTCAAGCTCCAGACACTCCAGCTGGCTCCCCTCGATGTGGTCAACGCCATCTATCGCGAATCATTGATGGTTCCCACGGGAAACATACGGCTGGGGCCCCTCAACTACTACACCAAGTTTGACCAGCCCGGCTCCCTGGACGATATCCGGAACATCCCGGTGGCCACAGTGAGGGGAGCCTCTGTCTTCGTCAAGGACCTGGCCTCAGTCCATGATGGATTCGCCCCCCAGGAAAACCTCGTTCTTGCCAACGGGGTCCCACAGGTGGTCATGCCTGTTTACCGGGAAGGGGGATACAGCGCCCTGACAGTCATTGACGCAATCCGCGACAAGATTGGAAACCTCAGAAATGTTCCCAAGGACCTCCATATCCAGCTTCTCTTCGACCAGACCCTCTATATCCGGGATTCCATCTCTTCGGTGATCTACGAAGGCCTCTTCGGCCTCCTGGCGGCCTTTGTCGTTCTCTGGATCGTTCTCGGGGACATCCGGCAGGCGACCATCGGAGTCATCATGGTTCCCCTTTCCATCCTTGGGGTCATCATCCTGTTGCGGGCCACGGGAAGCACCTTAAATATCATGACCCTGGGAGGGATTGCCGTGGCCATCGGTCCGATGATCGACCACCTCGTCCTGATGCTCGAAAGCTTTGACGCCCACAAAGGCGACGACGTGACGCAGGGGCCACTGGCCCTCCTTCCGGCCATGATTCCTGTCGCCCCACCCAGCGCACTGGCCACCGGAGCGATGTCCATCGTCTTTCTCCCCATTTTCTTCCTTCACGGGCTGGTGCATTATCTCTTCGTCCAGTTCGTCATCGCCCTGATCGGGGCGAATCTGGTCTCCCTCCTCCTCTCCTTGACCGTTCTGCCCTGGATCGTCTATGCCCTGAGAAGACGAACCCCGTCGCCCGCTTCCCTGCCGCCCAGGGAGAGCCAATTTATTCGGGCCGCCTCTCTTCAATTCCGGATGCTGGATCAGTACGAGAACCTCCTGGAGAAGGTCCTGGGCCATCCCATGCGCGCCTTTTCGACCATCATCCTTGTCTGGGCCCTGGTGATGGGACTCTCCTATGATGTTCCCGTCAATCTCTACCCGTCGATCGATACGGGCCAGTTCAGGATTTTCATCCATTTTCCCAGCGGACTCCGCCTCAAAAACGCCCGGGACCGCATGGCCGATATCGAATCCTCCATCCGGGCAACCCTCGGCCCGGGGGTCCGGTCGATGATCGGAAATATCGGGATCAAGGCCGGCTGGAGTGCCCTCTTCAACATGAACTCCGGGACCGACACCGCCATCCTTGATGTGGCCCTCAGGGACCGGAACCGTCGCCCTTACTCCCTGAAGACAGCCATCTTGCGTGTCAAGAACACCCTGGACCGGAGCTTCCCGAACATCATTTTCATATACAAGGAATCCGGGATTGTCGAAGATCTCCTGAGCCGGGGGGCCATGAGCCCGATCACGGTCGAAGTCCACGGAGACGACTACCGGGAGGACATGCTTTTTGCCAAGCAGCTCTCCCATCGGATTCTTGGACTCCCGGGGGTCCTGTCGACCAATGTGTTCCAGAGAGAGCGTTATCCGACCCTTAAGGTCTCTCCTGACAGGGCCCTTATCAAAAGCCTGGGTTCCTCCTCCGACCACGTCGCCAGGAACCTCCTGGTGAGCCTGAACGGGAACAACCAGATCCGCCCCATTCTGTGGATCAACCCCCAGACAGGATTTGCCTACTATCTCTCGGTCTTCATCAATCCTTCACTTCTCCGGACGATTCATGACCTCAAGGAACTTCCGGCGGCAAAAGACCGCAAGGGCCACATTGCCTCTCTTCAGGAGGTCGCCAGCGTCACTCATTCCGAACTTCCGGAAGCCCTCTCTCATGACGCCCTGGACCGGGCCGTCAACATTCTTGTCTTTCCGGTCCCGGGAAAATCGATCAAGGTTTCGAAGATCATCGGAAAAAACATCGCCTCTCTCTCCACTCCGAAAAATGTCGGAATCCGGTTTGTCGGAATGACCCACTATATCCGGCAATCCTTCAATCAGTTTTACGAGGGCATTCTCATGGCGGTCTTCTTTCTTTACCTTCTTCTCCTCCTCTTTTACCGGAGCTTTCTCGCACCCCT
>JAJZGM010000066.1 GCA_021828525.1 Nitrospirota bacterium
ATGAAGGAAAGGGCCGCCGAGGCCAGACCCAGGTCGATCAGGATGGTATGGAGCGAAAGAAGAAAGCCGATGGGTGCCCTTGTGGCAAAAAGAGGAGCATGGAAGGAAATTCCGATGACCAGAAGGGTCGAAAGAAAGGCGATGGCAAAAATGAAAAGCCCCAGGATCCGGACTTTTTTCTGGTGTTCCAGGTAGAGGAAGGCAAGGACTAAGGTCCATGAAAAAAAGGAGATGACCTCCCGCAGGGAGAGAAGTGCGACATGGCCCTGAAATCCGAACCTGATGAAGATTGCGAGAGACTGGAATAGGACTCCACCGACGCCCGCCGTGACTGGCGCCCAGGGAACGCGGGTGGGACGGGAAAGGACCAGTTCAGACAGATAAAGAAGAAAAGCCCCCAGATAAAATCCGCTGGACATTTCAAGAAGCAAAAGTTCGAGCGGGGAGATTTTCATGGAAAGCCTTTCGGTGATCTCTGTGGCCGATGCCTGGTCGTCCGGTGGACGGATTCTGAAGCTGAATGGGCACTGAAGAAACTGAAGAAGAGGAGCATGAAGACCGATCGTTCTGATATGATGGTTGTAAAGACTCTCGACCCAGTGTGCGGCGCCGCCATTCATTCTATCACAGAGTCAGGGTTCGGGCCAAAATGTCCGAGATCGGCTCTCCCGTGACCGAACCTCCCCATTGTCTGGAGGCTATTTTGTTCCGGAATTTTCTTTATGGCCTGAAGGCGGAAGGGCTTTTCGAACGTCCATTCAGGATTTCCCCCAAACCGGTCTTCCTTCCTGGAATAAATGAAGATTTTTTGGCCTGTCTTGGTCATGCCCTTGTGTCCTTTTATCGGGCCCTTGACCTCCTGTACCGCGAACCTGCCTCAGGTCATGAATTCGTAAGGTTTTATCTCGACCGGGGCAAACCGGCGGAGCTTCTTTCCCTTGGCCTTGCGAGGAGATTCCGCCAGGACCTTCCCAGGGTTCTCAGGCCGGATCTCCTCCTTACCCCGGACGGACCTGTCCTGACAGAAATGGATTCAGTTCCCGGAGGACCCGGGCTTCTCCTTGCCCTTTCAAGACTCTATCGGGATGCGGGTCAGGGGGGAATGATCGGGGGATCGGAGGGCATCCTTGAGGGATTTGCCGCCATGATCCGCTGCCAGGAGCCGGATCCCGTCCTGGCGATCGTGGTTTCGGACGAGTCGGAGGAGTATCGGGGAGAAATGAGCCTTCTGGCCAGAAGTCTGTCCAGGGCCCATTTCCCGGCTGTCTGCATTCATCCCCGGGAGCTGCACTTCGATGAAGAAGGTCTCTTCGTCCAGACCAAAAACGGACCTTTAAGACTGAACATCCTCTATCGATTTTTCGAGCTGTTCGATCTTTCGAATATTCCCAAGGCCGAAATGATGCTTTATTTTGCCAAGGGTGGCAAAGTCCGCATCACTCCCCCTCTCAAGCCCTGGCTCGAGGAAAAAGCCGGAATGGCGCTCTGGCATCACCCTGTCCTTCGCCCATTCTGGGTCCGAGAGATGCCGGATGAGGCGAGAGAACTCCTGGACCGTCTGATTCCCCAAACATGGATCCTTGATCCGGCCCCGGTCCCCTTTTCTGCGACTGTCACTCCTCCCGTTCCGGTCGGAGACCGTTTTCTGAGAGACTTTTCCGGCCTTTTCGGGTTGACTCAGAAGGAGCGGCGATTCATTATTAAGCCATCCGGATTTTCTCCGCTGGCCTGGGGGAGCAGGGGGGTTGTTGTGGGACATGACCTTCCCGAGGAGTCCTGGCATGATGCCTTGCAAAAGGCCTTTGAAACTTTTGACTCCGTTCCCTTCGTGCTGCAGCCCTTCCGAACGACACGAGTCCTGTCAATGTCGGGATTCGACTTCTCGGCAAACCATTTGCTCGAGGAAGGATATCGCGTTCGGGTCTGTCCCTATTTCTTTGTGTTGGGGAATGACCAGGTCAGGACCGGTGGAGTCCTTGCAACAGCCTGTCCGAAAGATAAAAAGCTGATTCATGGAATGGTCGATGCGATTCTGTCACCTGTTTGGGCCGGAAATGACCAAGGTCAGTCCGCTCCAGGCGAGGGTGCTCAGGATTGATATGGGTTGATGGATGTTTTGCGGTTTCTGCTTTATCCTGGACGAATGATGTCCGGGAAGTGAGGTGAAGATGGAAGAATGGCAGGAGCTGCTTGTCGGTGGCCTACGCAAGAGCGAAGACCTTCCGCAGGATTGGGTGATCTCCAGAGAGGGAATCGGTCCGGAAAATGTGGAGACTCTCTATCCGCTCAGAATCAATTCCTATTATCAGTCACTCATCCAGACTCCGGATGACCCTATAGGTCTTCAGGTCATTCCTGATCCCGTGGAGTGGATGGACGGCGAGAGTCCTCTTGATCCCCTCGGAGAAGACGAGGACAGCCCGGTTCCCAGTATCGTTCACCGATATCCGGACCGTGTCCTTTTTCTTGTGACGAACCAGTGTCCGATTTATTGCCGCTACTGTACGCGAAAGCGTCTTGTCGGGAAGCCGGAAGGCATTGTCACGCAGGAAGAAATCAGGCAGGGGATCGATTACATCAGGGAGCATCCCGAGGTCCGGGATGTGATCCTTTCCGGGGGAGATCCCCTGATGTTGAAGGATGCGTTGCTCGAGGAGATCCTTTCGGGCCTGAGAGCCATTCCGCACCTTGAGATAATCCGTATCGGGACAAGGGTTCCTTCTGCCCTTCCCCAGCGCGTGACCCCCGCCTTGTGCGAGATGTTGAAAAAATATCACCCCCTCTTCATGAACCTGCACTTCAATCACCCGCGTGAAATTACTCCCGAATCATCTCTGGCCTGCACACGTCTTGCCGACGCGGGGATTCCCCTCGGGTGCCAGACGGTCCTCATGAAAGGTGTCAACGATGAGGCGGGGGTTCTCTCGACCCTCTTTAAGCAACTCCTGCGCATTCGTGTCAAGCCTTACTATCTTTACCAGGCGGACCTCACCCGGGGAGCCAACCACTTCCGGACTCCTCTTTCCACGGGACTTTCAATCATGCGGGAGTTGCAGGGTCATATCTCCGGAATGGCGATTCCTCATTTTGTGATCGATGCTCCCGGTGGCGGCGGCAAAATCCCCGTGCTTCCGGACGATTATCTTGTCGGCAGGGAAAACGGGAACATTATTCTGAGAAACTATGAAAACCGGATCTATACCTATCCGGATGCCGAATCAGGTTCTTTCCCGAACGAAGGGAAGGACCTTCATAAGTCTGCAGAAGACAATCATGAAAGACATCAATCTGGGGGAGGTCCATTGGAAGAGGAATGCTCCCGATCCCTGATTCCGAATGAACATCCCGGGAAGGACGAGCGAAAAGGGTTCGCGGCCGGCATTTCCGCCTCACCTATGCCGAAACAGGCAGACCGGAGTCCTTTATGATGGACCCTTCATGTGGCGAGGGTCACCCTGACCTTTCCCTTCCTGAAGAGGAAAAGAGAGGTGTTTACCATGCCATCTATACGAGAAGGGATATCCGGAGGGAGTTTTTGCCGGACCCGGTCCCCAGGGATATCATCGCCCGTCTTCTGAAGGCCGCCCACCATGCCCCGTCAGTTGGTTTCATGCAGCCCTGGAATTTCATACTTGTGGAAAACACACGCGTCAGGCAAGAGCTCAAAAGGGTCGTGGACAAGGAGAGACGTGCGGCGGCGATCGTATTCGAATCTCCCCGTTCCGAAAAATTTCTGGCACTCAAAGTAGAGGCCATTCTTGATGCCCCTGTCCTCATCGGTGTCACGATCGACCCGGCCCGGGAGGGTCCTTTTGTGTTGGGGCGGCTTTCCGACCCTGATACGGATGTGTATAGTGCCTCCTGTGCCATCATGAATCTCTGGCTTGCCGCAAGGGCGGAAGGGATTGGCATGGGATGGGTGACCATCTTCCGGAGGGAGGATGTCCAGGGAATCCTGAATCTTCCCTACCACGTGAAACCCATCGGGCTTCTTTGTCTTGGATACGTTCGGGAATTTCCCCGGAGACCCATGCTGGAGACAGAGGACTGGGCCTACAGACAGCCCCTTTCCAAACATGTCTACGTGGACGGCTGGGGGAGGCAGGAGGGGCCTTTATGGGAGACGATCAAGGAAGATCTTGACAAGAAGGATGACTGGCCTTGGGAACACTGAGCGACTGCCAGATCCGTGGTCTGATTTCCGAGGGTTTCGTGACCTCGGCGATGGAATGGGGGGGACGTCAGATCCAGCCAGCCTCCCTCGACCTTCGCCTCGGGCCGGTTGCCTACCGCCTGCGATCGAGTTTTCTTCCTCTCGAATCATCCGTCAATGAACTTTTGCCAGACCTGGCACTTTACTCCTTCGATATCGATTCCGCTCCCTTCCTTGAAAAGGGAGCCGTCTACCTCGTCCCCCTTGCCGAGTCCCTGTCCCTCCCCCCCTTCCTTTCCGCCAAGGCCAATCCGAAGTCATCGACCGGAAGACTCGATGTCTTTACACGGGTTCTGACGGAAAGAGGAGACCGCTTTGATGATATTCCTCCGGGATACGCTGGAAGGTTGTATCTTGAAATCTTTTCGCGATCCTTTACCCTCAAGATCAGTCCAGGCCTTGCCCTTTGCCAGATGCGATTCTTCGCCGACAGGAAGTTTCTTTCGGACGAGGAGATTCTTGTCCGCCATCGCCAGACCTCCCTGTATCATGTTCCGGAAGTCACATCCTCTGAAAGCTTTCGGGACAGGATCGTTGATGGGGGGCTGTATCTTGGGGTCCGCCTCCTGGGGGAACCGATCGTCGGTTACCGGGCCCGCCCCGACGCCGGGATTCTCAGCCTGCTCCCTGGAGATTCCCAGCGGGCCACGGAGTTCTGGGAACCGATTCGTGAGGTCTCCCGGGGCGAGATGATTTTGGAGCCGGAGAAGTTCTACCTCTTTGCGTCTCGTGCCAAGATCCGGGTGCCTCTGGATCTGGCCGCCGAGATGCTCCCCTTCGATGCGGCAGCGGGAGAGCTCAGGACCCACTATGCCGGTTTTTTTGATCCTGGATTCGGACTTTCCGGAGATGGGGCCCGTGGTGTTCTTGAGGTCAGGCCCCATGACGTTCCTTTTCGGATTGTGGATGGACAGCCGGTCTTCAAGCTCCGCTATGAACGGATGGAGCGAGAGCCGGACCTTCCCTATGGTCAGGGAATCGGGTCAAATTACACAAACCAGGGACTCAATCTGAGCCGATATTTCATAAACGACTTTTCAGTGGTCGAGGCTCCCTGAAAAGAGGATTGATTTTCCGATGGAAAAAAAATAAGATTAAAAAATTATGCAATAGCGGATTACTCCCTTCCTATTCCCCGGTAGCTCAGTTGGCAGAGCGGGTGACTGTTAATCACCATGTCGCAGGTTCGAGCCCTGCCCGGGGAGCCATTTTTTCCGCGATTTTCTTTTCCTTTTTCTTCAGGATGCTGCTTCAAGCCTGAAACCTTCTGCTGACGAGACCGGTTCTAAACTCCTGTTTTTCCCGGACTGATCGGGTAAAAGATGCTGTCAGGGAGTGCCTGTGATATTTTTGCGTGACTGGAAGGCCCTGGGAGCTAAGGAGAGGCGTATTGTCGTGGCTGCCTTTCTGGGCTGGACTCTTGATGCCTTTGATTTTTTCCTCCTGGTTTTTGTCCTGAAGGATGTCGCCCATGCCTTCTCTGTCTCCCTGACTACGGTGACTGAGGCGATTTTCCTGACCCTCGCGTCCAGGCCTCTGGGAGCCCTGTTTTTCGGAAGACTCGCAGACCGGTACGGGCGAAGACCGGTTCTGATGGCGGTCATCCTTCTCTATCCATTTTTCGGATTCCTTTCGGCGATTGCCCCGACCATCGGAGTTTTCCTGATTTTCAGGGGATTGTTCGGGATTGCCATGGGTGGCGAGTGGGGAGCCGGTTCATCCCTGGTCATGGAGAGCATTCCGGCACAATGCAGGGGATTCGTCTCGGGCATCTTGCAGGCAGGCTATCCTGCCGGGTACCTTCTGGCGTCTTTAGCTTTTGTCATTTTCTATCCGGTGAGCGGCTGGCGGGGGCTTCTGATGCTGGGGATCCTGCCAGCCTTCCTCGTATTCTTCATCCGGAGGAGTGTTCCTGAATCTCCTTCCTTTTCACAAAGAGAGTCCAGGGATTCACCCAATTTGTGGGCTCTCGGCCGGAAATGCTGGAAGCTCGCACTTTATGCGACAGTCTTGATGACAGCCTTCAACTTTCTTGGCCACGGGACCCAGGATCTATATCCAACCTTTCTGGAAACGACCCACCACCTTTCTCATGGAGCGGTCGGCGGGATCGCCGTGTTTTACAATATTGGAGCGATCCTTGGAGGGATCGTTCTCGGAACAATTTCGGAAAGAATCGGAAGGAGACGGGCCATCTTTTTGGCCGCCTTGCTTGTTTTGGTGGTCCTGCCTTTTTGGGGAGGGGCCGATGGCCTGGTGTCCCTGGCTGTGGGAGCCTTTCTCATGCAGTTTGCCGTCCAGGGGGCTTGGGGGGTTGTGCCAGCCTATTTAAACGAGATTGCGCCGCCTGAAGGCAGAGGGGCTTTCCCGGGTGTCGTGTACCAGACAGGAAACCTTTTGGCCTCTGCCAATGCGACGCTTCAGTCACTTCTGGCAAATTATCTCCATGGACGTCTCGGCATTGCCCTGATTCTTGTTGCCGGTCTTTCGGCCCTGGCGATTGCTCTCCTGATCGGTCGGGGGCCTGAAAGAAAGGGCGAACCCCTCCATTGCGAATAGGCGTATGGACAGGTCAGGATTCTCAGGGTTTGTCT
>JAJZGM010000067.1 GCA_021828525.1 Nitrospirota bacterium
GAATGGGTCGAAAATTGGCCGGATGGTCTGGTCCGCTTGGGGACCGGAGGACGTCCCGAACGCCTCCCCGAGGCCATGATCGAATGGCTGGAAAAAAGGGAGAGAGTGCTGGCCGAAGGAGAGAGGATCGAACGGCTCGAAGCTGAGCAGGCCCAGGATCTTCGGGAGGAGACGGATTTGACCCGGAGACTCCGGGCGGCTCTGGCTCCCCTCGACCCGGATATTTCGGGGGAGGCCTCGCTCCCTGGTCTTCTTGTCCGAGCCCGGAAGGTCATGGAGCAAGCGGAGGAGATGCGACGCCATCACACCCGCGCCGAGGAGAGCTTCCTCCTGGCCTTTCGGCAATCCGAGGAGGCCCGGGAGGCCCTCCGGCAGGTCGAGGGGGAGCTTGAGCTCTGGAAAGGAGAGTTCCGGAAGGCCGGACAGGAGGCGAAAATACCCCTTCCTGAGGATCCGGAGGAGATCCGGGATCTTCTGGAGGTTCTGGCCCGGCTCGACATGCTGGGTCGCTCCCTGGCTGAGATGCGCGACCGGATCGGAAAAATGAGGGAGGACATCCGGCGCTTCGGAGACCAGGTGGCCCTTCTTTCCGGGGGCGAGGATCAAGGGACCACTCCGGAGGAGATGCTCGGGCAGGCCCGGGAGATCCTCCGGCGCTTTCGTGAGGCCCGGGAAGCCTCCATTCGCCGTCAGGAACTCGAGAAGAGGGAAGATGAGAACCGGCTCCGAAAGGGGCGTCAGGAAGAGATCCTGGATCAGAGCCGAAGGCTCCTTGAGCGCTTGGCGTCGGAGGCCGGAGTGGAGCATCCGTCCGCTCTTCCCGAAATCGAAGGCCGGTCCCGGATGAAAGCCGCACTCCTTGCCCGCCGGGAGGAGGTGATCCGGCTGGTCTTGGAGAGTGGGGAAGGGGAAAGCCTCGAGGCCCTTTTTGCCGACTGCGGGGAGGCAAATGCCGACGAACTCAATGGACGCCTGGTCGCCATGCGGGATGACCTTGAATCTGCCCGTGAGCGAAGGGAGTCCCTTCTGGCCGCCCTTGTGGCCAAGAAGACCGATCTAAACCGGCGCCTGGAAGCCCTCCAGGCGGTTGACCTCCTTCAGGAGGCGGAAGTGGAGCGCGCCCGACTCTCCGGGCAGGTGGAGGCCTATGTGGAAGCCTCGATTCTTGAGGGAATCCTCCGCAAGGGGGTCGAACTCTTCCGCGAGAGAAATCAGGGGCCGGTGCTGTTCCGGGCCGGAAAAATCCTGGAGACCCTGACCCTGGGCCACTACAGGGAACTGCGGGGGGATTTCGGGGAGAAGGGGGATGCGCTTCTTCTTGTGGTCCGGGAGGATGGCCGAAGCCTCGAAACGAGGGAGCTGAGCGATGGAACTCTTGATGCCCTCTACCTGGCCCTTCGCCTGGCGTCGGTCGGACGCCACAATGAGACCGCCGAGCCCGTTCCTTTCGTGGCCGACGACCTTCTCCTGAACCTGGACAACCGGAGGTCCTTGAAGGCGCTTGAGGTCCTCTCGGAGATGGCGGCTCAGGGGCAGGTTCTCTTTTTTACCCATCATGCCCACATGGTGGAGCTGGCCCGGGAGGCGGTTCCTGGCAGGATCCTGAGAGTTCACGAACTTTGAATGGCGTCCCTGCGGGACAATGGGCGGAGGGCCCATGGGCAATCCGGCCTTGTCGCTCTTAGCCGGCTTTTCTAGAGGACTTTTGGACGTTCTCCCGCTAAAATACCTGGAAGAACCGAAGGACGCCCCCATCCGTCACCCGCGTTTTCCTGGAGGCATGACCCGTTGATGCTCCTTTCTGTCATTCTGGCGGGACTGGCAGCCCTATTTTCCCTTCTGGCCCTTTTGCGGACCAGTCATACTTCGGGGGGCCTTTCTCCGGAGACCTTCTCCCGCCTTCTCCGGGAAGAGTCGGACAGGATCCGGCAGTCGGGTGAAGAGCAGGGCCGGCATTCCCGGAGCGAACAGTCGGAGCATTTGCGGGCCGGCTTCGATCAGCTTCAAAGATTGCTCGGGGAGGGGGCGTCCCGGGAGGAGGCCCGCTCCCGGGCCCTTAGGGAGGAGCTTTTGAAGGGTGTGACGGTCCTGGGCCAGACTCTCTCCGACTCTCTTCGGGAAACCGGGATGCGCCAAAAGGAGGTTCTGGAGGCGATGTCCGCCTCTCTTGCCTCACTTGCGGACAAGAATGAGCGGACCATGGACCAGCTCCGGCAGGGAATCGAAGGGCGCCTTGACGCTCTCCGGACCGAAAGCCAGATGAAATTGGACGAAATGCGTCGTACCGTCGACGAAAAGCTCCAGACGACGCTCGAGACCCGTCTCGGAGAGTCTTTTGGCCGGGTGGCAGAACAGCTTGAACGGGTCCACAAGAGTTTGGGCGAGATGCAGACGCTGGCCACCGGGGTGGGGGACCTGAAGCGGGTCCTCACGAACGTGCGTTCCCGTGGAACCTTCGGGGAGGTCCAGCTCGGGGCGGTTCTGGAACAATTCCTCTCCCCCGAGCAATATGTGAAGAATGCCCAGGTCCGGGAGCACTCCCAGGAACGGGTCGAGTTCGCCATCCGCCTCCCGGGACGGGAGGCGGAGGAGGAGGTCCTGCTTCCGATCGATGCCAAATTTCCCCAGGAGGACTATGAGCGCCTGCTGGAGGCTATGGAAAAGGGGGATGCCGACGGTGCCGCCCAAGCCTCCAGGGATCTCGAGGCCCGGATCCGGGGATTTGCCCGGACCATCCGGGAGAAGTACATCGAACCTCCCCGGACCACCGATTTTGCCATCCTGTTTCTTCCCACTGAAGGCCTCTATGCTGAAATACTTCGGCGCCCGGGCCTCTTCGAACAGCTCCAGCGGGAGTTCCACATCACCCTGTCTGGGCCGACGACCCTGACAGCGATGCTCAATGCTCTCCAGATGGGGTTCCGGTCGCTTGCGATCGAGAGGCGCTCGGGGGAGGTCTGGAAGATCCTGGGGGCGGTCCGTCAGGAATTCGGAAAGTACAACGAGGTGGTCGAGGGGCTCGCGAGACAGCTTTCGACGGCGGCCAGTTCCGTCAGGAAGCTGGGGACCCGGACCCGGGCCATGGACAAAAAGCTTCGGGATGTCGAGCGGCTGCCCGAATCGGAGGCCCTGAAGGTTCTTGGCGAGGAGGGGGAAACGTCCGGGGACGTATGCGAGGGAGAAGGGTAACATGGATCAAAAACCCGAAAGGGGGAGCGCATGAGACGGCAGCTCCCGTGGATTTTGGGAGGATTTCTGGGAACGGCCCTGGCCGTTTATCTGGTTTGGCTGTCATATGAGCCAGACCGATTCCTGGAGAATCTCTCCCGGAAGACAGGGCTTGTGATGACGGCCCGGGCGACCTCGGCCGGAATCCCTTACCGCCTGACCTTCGAGGAGCTCCATGTGGGCCCTCCCATTGGTCGCGGAGGCGGCGGTGTCATGGTGAAGATCGACCATCTGGTGCTTTCCGCCAGGGGTTTTCACAAAGCTGAGGTCCGGTTTCGGGGTGTGAGTCTGGGGAGCCAAAGTCCCATGCAGAACCTTCTCCTGTCGGCCTTCGAACTCCGGGACGGCTCCTTCTTTATCCGGGAAGATCCGGACCGGGTTGTCCTGAAACGATTCATGGTCAACGATCCCGCCCTTCATCTTGCAGCCGACGGGGTTCTTGTTCCTTCATCGCAGGAGAAGAAATCCCGCTTCCGGATTCGTTTTGTGATGGAGGCCCACGGCGGGCTGGCTCTCTTCCTGGGCCCGGGAAGACAGCGTGGCATCTTCTGGGGGAAGGGACGGAGCTCCCACCTGAGGGTTGGAGAACGGACGGTCTTTTGAGTGCGATGACAAAAACGCAGAGGGTTGTGCGGGTGAAATGGAGCGGAGAACTTGAGGGCACAAGGGCCCGGTTTCCCCATCGGAGGGAGACAGTGTGACAAGAGGGAATCCCTGGGCGATCCTGCTCACCCTGGCCCTGGTTCTCGTCCCGGGAGTGACGGACATAGCCTGGGGCTATGCGGGATTTTCCCGAAGCTACAACCTTCCCTGCGAGTTCTGCCATATTCAGTGGCCAAAGCTTTCCGATCAGGGGGAGTTTTTCCGCGACCGGGGCTTCATGCTTTCGACGACGGGGACGGGGAACGGTCTGGACCTGATGTTCCTCCGGCCGGAGGGACAGTCCTATTTCCCCATCGGCTTTCACATGTCCATGGCCTACGGCGGAGCCGCGGTCGAAGGCATCGGAATTCCCTCCGCAAGGCTCGATGTCGGGAACGCGGACCCCTCGATTTCCGCCCTCTCCATCGGGGGTAACGGGAGCTCCGGAGGGGGAACATGGGGAAACGGCGCCGTCGCCCCCACTCCATGGACACTCCTGTCCGGGGGGCTTCTCTCCCCTTCGATCTCGTTCTGGGTGGAGCCCGGCCTCCGCAGTCCGGTCACAGTAAGCCCCGCCCTTGACATCTTTGCCCTCTGGGTCCGATTCGACAACCTCTTCGGAACGACGCTCTTCAACCTCTATGCCGGGGTGACGGGCCAGGATACCCCTTTCTCGAACCGGAGAGCCCTGATCGGGACGGATGAGACGCCCTATGTCATGGACGACTACATGCCGGGAACCGCGGAAGTGGTTACCAACAGTGGACTTCCCTTTGCCGGCTTCGGGGCGGCCTCCCTTCCGGCATATTACGACGCCGACCGGTTTCAGATGAAAAACGCCCATACCGCCATACGCTATTTCGGCTATCTTTTCGAAAACGGGTGCGGGAGCGAGGCCTCCTTTTCTTTCGATCCCTGCGAAACCCGCCTCTCTGTGAGCTTCATGCCCAATGCCGCCCTCTACGGGAATCCCGACGGTCTTATGACGGCCACCGGAGCGACGGCGGCCGGAATCCCTCCCGGTAACAACGGCTTTTCCTTCTTTACCCATCTCACTCAGTCCTTCGGCGGGTGGGGCGCAACCAACGGAGAACGGATAGGCCTCTTCTCCCTTGTCGGGCAGTCTGCCCTCTCTGCGGCCGGAACGGCAGAAGCCAGCCCCGATGTCCTCTACACCCGGGAAGGAGTCGACCTCTCCATAAACCCGCTCCCGGACGGGGAACTGAACCTTTTCGGCGCATGGGAGATCGTCAATGATCCTGCCGAAGCCCTTGTGGCCGATCCGGCGATTTTTGGAAGCAATCATCCCGCCATTTCGGGCCTCTCTTACATGACATGGTTTCTCGAGGGAGACTGGCAGCCCTCATTTCATGGATTCTTTGAAAGTGAGGGGGCCGGATCGGATATGGTCATCCTGACCTATAACCAGCTCCGGATGCTCGCCCAGCCGGTCTTTGCCGGAATCGCCCAGTCGCTTCCGGGAAATTTCGACAATGTGATCTCCTTCGGAATTGCCGACCGGTACTGGCTCTATGGAAGCTCCCGGACGGCAATTTCCCTTTTCGCCGAATGGCAGTGGATGGAAAACGATGGGGTCGGGTCGGCCGTCACCCAGGGGGGAACCCGGCTGGAGGGCTTCGGAACCGCCACAGGGACCTTTTCGAACTCCGGATTTTATAATGTCACCTCCAGTGTCTTTTTGGCCGGGGTCGATTTTTCCTACTGAGGAATATTTTTCTCAATTTTGTGATTTCCATCCTCTCTGTTGACAATTTCCGGGAAGACTCCTACAATTTTCCCGGTGAACGCGCATCGGGCGAAGAGAGGATGATCTTTCTGCGCCCGAAGATCGCAGATTTCTTATCCTGGAGGGATGCGGCTTTTTGCCGTATGACAGGATCTCAAAGGGGCCGTAGCTCAGCTGGTTAGAGCGCTGGCCTGTCACGCCAGAGGTCGCGGGTTCGAGCCCCGTCGGCCCCGCCATTTTCCTGGATCCCTGCCTTTTCCCCCGTCTGTCTTCCATAGGAATGGGTCCACTTAAGTTGTGCGTAGGCCGGGGCTTTCCCGGCAGGTTTCGGGAGTCGATACGCTTGCAAACCTCTCTTGACTTTCTGGAGTGGTCACCATCCTTGACTTTCCGGATCCGAACCCTCTTCCATTGCCTGCCCTAAGGAATCTGCCCGATGAATCTTTTCAACTTCATGAACCAGATCAGCCTTCTTGCAGAAGCTGTTCTGGGTTTCCTTCTCTTCCTGTCCTCGCTCAGCTGGGGCGTCATTTTCTACAAATTGTACATCCTGTCAAAGACGGGCCGGGAAAATACCGCCTTCATCCGGGTCTTCAAGAGGGTCGACCGCTTCTCCAAGCTCTACCAGGAGGCGGGAGACTATCGCCGCTCCACACTGGCCTTCATGTTCCGGACAGCCTATGAAAAGATCAAGGGCATCGAGGAGCGGGCCATGGCCCGGGGGGAAGGGATCCGGGAGGGCGACATCGAGGTTGTTCACCGCACACTTCTCCAGTCCCGACAGGAAGAATTGACACGTCTTGAGTCCTATCTCCCCATCCTGGCCACGACGGCCAACATCTCTCCCTTTGTCGGACTATTCGGAACGGTCTGGGGTATCATCCATGCCTTCCGGGATATCAGCCACCAATCCTCGGTCAGCATCGCCTCGGTGGCTCCGGGCATCGCCGATGCTCTCGTGACGACCGCCGCCGGCCTTTTTGCCGCCATTCCGGCAGTAATCGCCTACAACTACTTTCTTCAGCGGATCCGGGGCGTGGAAGGGCTGGCCGAGTCCTTCAACATGGAGCTTCTGAACGTGATGGCTGAAGGACGGTGGAAGGAATAGGGGAGTGAGGGGGCCAAACGTTATGGTTATTTTGGAGAGTTGCTGTGA
>JAJZGM010000068.1 GCA_021828525.1 Nitrospirota bacterium
GGTGGCCCTTCCGGGGTGGCTGGGCTATGTCAAATGGCGCTCGGGGAAAAATGACGACCCCTGGTCCCAGGCCCATCCTGTCGATCTTGTCATGGTGCTTGCCGTCAGGCTCTTTCTCGAGCAGGCGGTCGTCGACCACGTGTGCCGGACGAAACTCGGGATCCCGGGAACGCTTTCCGCCATCAGGGAGTGGATCGGAAAACACCGGGAAGAGGGCGCGACCCGGCATTTCCTTTTGCGGCACGGGACGCCTCCGGCCTGGCAGGCCCTTCTCGGGGGCTTCGGAAACCGGCTTCCTCCTCCCGGGGATCCTCTCTGGCGTGATCTCTCCCGCCTGAGGACGGAATGGGTCGACTCCCTTCGGGCTGAAGGAGGGGAAAGGAGCCGTTCGGGACGCCTCTTTCACGTGGCCCAGTGTCTGGGTCTCTCCCCGGAGGAGGTCGGCGCTCTTGAGCCCGAATCCTGGGTTCTCCTTGAAAACCACCTCGACTCCTTCGACAGGAGCCGGCGTCAGGAAGTCTGGCAACAGGCTCTCGAACTCCACCTCGAAAAGGAGTTGCTCCTGAAGGTTAAGCCCTGGCGTGACTCCGGGACGCTGCTTCCTTCCCTGGAAGGAGTCCGGCCCACGGCCCAGGTTCTTTTCTGTATCGATGTCCGATCCGAACGGCTTCGCCGCCATGTCGAATCGATGGGGGGATATGCGACCTACGGAATGGCCGGATTCTTCGGAATTCCTTTCCGTTTCCAGCCCTTCCAGAAGACCTTCGTCCAAACCCAGGCTCCGGTTCTTCTGAATCCACGCCACCGTGTCCGGGAGCTTCCCCGCGCCTACGAGATCGAACGGGCAGACCGCCACTTTCTCCGTCAGCAGAAGATCCGTTCCCTCATTCATCTTTTCCATGAGCTCAAGGACCACATCATCACCCCCTATGTCCTGGTCGAAGCCCTCGGGTGGTTCTATCTCTTCCCTTTCGTGGGACGAAGCTTCTTTCCCTCCTGGGTCAGAAGGGCCACCGACATTGTCCGTGAATTTTTCCTTCCGGAAATCGCAACCGCCCTGACTGTGGCGAAGGTGACCGAACCCGAGGCCCTGGCCATGATCGAGGCCGAACAGCATGCCAGGATCCGCAAGGCCTGTCTCGACCTCCTGGGTCCGCACACCCGCTCCCTTTCGGCCGAGACGGTGGAGGAACTCCGGCAGAGGTCCCTGGAAGAGGGCCGTTCACTCGAGAGGCTGGGAGCCCGGGCACGAGAGGAGCTGGGAATCAACCTGACCCAGGAAGCGGATCTTCTCCGGAAATTGCGGACCCTTTACCTGGTCAACACCCGACGCACCCGGGTCCTTCTCGAGACGATCATGACGATGGGGTTCTCGACGGAGGAACAGGCCTTCTACATCGAGAACAGTCTCCGGATGATCGGGCTGACCAAAAACTTCTCCCGTCTTGTCCTGATATGCGGCCACGGCTCCGAATCCCTGAACAACCCCTTTGAATCGGCCCTCGACTGCGGGGCCTGCGGCGGGAACCGGGGGATTCCCAATGCCCGGGTCTTTGTCGAAATGGCCAACAGTCCGGCCGTCCGGGACCTCCTTCGAAAACGGGGAATCGACATTCCCTACGATTCGCATTTCCTTGCCGGAGAGCACAATACGGTCACCGACAGGGTCGTCTTCTTCGATCTCGAATCGGTTCCCCTGACCCATCGGAGGGACCTCAAACGTCTGTGGCGGGATCTCGGGGAGGCGGGAAGGCTTGCCGGAGCCGAGCGCCTGCGGGATCTTCCCCGGATTTCGGGAAAGGCTGAGCCGGCCCGGACTGCCCCCCTTCTTCTTCAGAGGTCCTGCGATATAAGCGAGGTACGACCGGAGTGGGGGCTTTCAGGAAACTCCTGGTTCATTGTGGGAACCCGATCGTTGGCCAACGTCTCCTTCGACTTTGCCGGACGGGCCTTCCTTCATTCCTACGACCCGGCGCTCGACCCGTCGGGACGGGATCTCGAGGCGATCCTGACAGGTCCCCTCGTGGTCGGCCAGTGGATCAATGCGGAACACTACTTCTCGGCCCTCGATGGCGTACGATTCGGAGGGGGGAACAAGATCTACCATAACGTGACCGGCTATTTCGGCGTCATGTGGGGAAACGAAAGCGATCTCCTTCCTGGTCTTCCCCATCAGACGATCCGCGAGGGTGATCGTCTGTTCCACGAGCCCGTGCGACTCTCCGTCCTCGTCGAGTCTTCCCGGGAGACCCTGAAACGCATCATCGACAACAATCCCGTTCTCCGGAGGCTTCTCAAGAATGAGTGGGTGAGGCTTCTGGTGGCGGATCCCGGAGAACGCGATTTTTTCCGCTACGACTCCACGGGGGTCTGGCGGCCCATCGATTTGTCGCCCACTCCCAATGAAGAAAGGACCCTCTGATGGAAAAAGCCCGGCTTTATCCCATGAAAAAGGTGGACATCATCGTGAGCGGGGAACGTCTTCCCTTTGTCCGCGATCTCCTGGCCCGTGTCCGGGTGACGGGATACACCATCGTCCCCAATGTATCGGGTATGGGCCACAGCGGCTTCTACGAGGGGAACCTGATTTTCAACGAAACAAGCAGTCTGGCGCTTCTGATGACCGTTGTCCGGGAGGAGCAGGTCGAACTGATCCTGGAGGGGCTGACCCCCCTTTTCGAGCGCTATTCCGGCATCATGTACGTCTCCGATGTCGGAGTGAGCCGACAGGATCATTTCATTCACAGGAACCAGGAGACGGAACCCTCCTGACCTCTTTTGCGTCGGGGAGGATCGGTCCGGAGGATCCCTCGGTCGAATTGACCGCAAAAAAGGAACCATGGTAAGATCCCAAGATCGAATTTGGCCATTTTGTTTTTTGACACCGAAGCATCACAGAGAGGAGTTTTCGTGACGACCTATAAAGTACTGCCCGGACCGGAAGGTATTCTGCCCCCCGCCGCCATTTCCATGGGCGTTCCTCCCCCCGAGCCGGGATGGGCCCTGATCGAAGGGATCCCTGCTTCCGAAGAGGAAGCCATTGAAACCGCTGCCCGGAAGCTTGCGACCGCGAAGGTCCCGACGTTCTTTCCTGGTCCCCTCGTTCTCTGGCAGTGGTCCGAGAAAACCCGGAAGGTGGCCGATGCCGTCCTTCGATGTGCGGAGTCCAACAATATCCGGATTATTCCGATGGCCGACTACCGCCCCAAATATCCGAAGATCGAGCCGGAGTTCGAAATCAACCCGAACCATCCGAACCTGACGATCTGGCACAACAAGATTGATGCCTGTCTTTTCGTGGGAGTCCACTGCCACTATGCGAATCTCTCCCTCAAGATTATCCGGGGGGGAACCGCCTGCTACACGATGGCCTTCTGCTCCTATGCGGGCCATGAGGATGCGAACCTGACAGTCCGCGACAACAGCGCGGAGAAGTTCGACAAGCTCTCGGCGGCAATCAAGAAGCTGAAGACTGACAGCCGCGCCCGATAGCTTGGAATGAAATTTCCGGAAGGACCAAGGCAGGTCCCCGGTCAAGGGCAAGAGAAAGGCAGGGGAAACCCTGCCTTTTTTTATTCCACGAAGGAGAGGGAGTCCAACTCCCGATCCGGTCGGGAACATTTTCCGGCGAAAGCGGGGGAAGAGATGGCGTAACCCTGACCCCAGCGGCCTCCCGTCCCGATCAGGGCCCGCCCCTCCTCTTCGGTCTCCACTCTCTTCGCCATGATCCCGACCTCATTCTCAGTCCCCCGGCCACCAAGCGTGTGACACGGGCCTGTTCCTTTTCGTTTTGAGGGACCCGAAGAAGGCAAGATCGTCCCAACCTCCGGCCTCTCGTCTGACGTTCCGGCCCCCAGGCCCCAGCGGTTCCAATTCAGGAAATTCATTTTCAAAGGAAGCCATGTCGAATGTTCAGAGAGGGTCTGTTTCGACGTGAACCCAAGGAGTGTGACTCGCTGAAACGGTTTTGGAATATGTTAGGATAAGAGGAATTCGTTGGACTGGCAGAACCTTTTGAAACGGGAGGACGGGTGGAACTCGCCAAGACGAACTGGCCGGGTGTTGCGCGCTATCTTGAACGGTCGACCCTTCTGCTCATTCCCGTGGGGTCGGTCGAACAGCACGGTCCCAATGGCCTCATAGGGACCGATCATCTCGTGGCTGAGGCGCTGGCCCGGAGAGTGGGAGAGGAGGAGGAACTCCTTGTCGCCCCGACCCTGGCCTATGGCATGTCCCATCACCATCTGGCCTTTCCAGGAAGTACCTCCCTTTCTCCCCGGACGCTCATTCTCGTGGTGAACGAGATCCTGTCCAACTTCTACCGAAACGGCTTCCGGAGGTTTTTTTTCGTCAACGGGCACGGGGGCAACGACTCCTCTCTCAAGGCGGCCTTTTCAGAATTTCTCCTGGACCACCCGGAGGGTCGGACCTCTCTTGCCAACTGGTGGCTTCTGCCTGAGGTCGTGGAGAAAGAGAAGGAGTTTTTCGGGGGAGTGAACGGCTACCATGCGACCTGTGGAGAGGTTTCGGTGACCTGGCATCTTTTCCCGGAGCGCGAGACTCCCATTGCCCCGGGTCAGGCGCCGGATCCCCACCACGAATGGCCGCTGGGTCCGGACCGCTTTCGATCCCTTTATCCGGATGGACGGATGGGGTCGGACCCGTCACTCTCGACCGCCGGAAAGGGGGCCGTCCTTTTCGACATCGCCACCCGTGTCATCCGGGACAGGGTCCGGGAATTCGGATCCGCACCCTGAGAGAATGAGGAGACTCCCGGTGATCCTTGTCATTGCGAACCAGAAGGGTGGATGCGGAAAGACCACTACCGCCGTCAATCTGGCCGGAGCCTTTGCCCAGCGGGGAATGGACGTGCTTCTTGTCGATGCCGATCCCCAGGGATCCGCCATGAAATGGCGAGGTCTGGCATCAGGGACATTCCCGGTGGGGGTCATCGCTCTTCCGATGCCGGTTCTGGACCAGGAAATTCCGAAACTGGCCAAAAAGTATGATCTTGTCGTCATCGACACCCCCCCGGGAATGGAGACGATCACACGGTCAGCCCTGGTCGTGGCTGACCTCGCCATCATCCCCCTTCAGCCAAGCCCCCTCGACCTCTGGTCGGGCACCGACATTGTCGGTCTTGTCAGGAAAGCCCAGCAGCTGAATCCGGGACTTGTGACCCGCCTGTTGCTGAACCGGAAGATCCACGGGACGAGACTGTCGCGGGAATCCGTGGAAGCTCTCAAGGAATTTCCGTTTCCCCTTTTCGAGACGTCAATTCACCAGAGAATCGCGCTGGCCGAAGCGGTGACCGCCGGAAAGACCATCACTGACTTTTACCCGGACGGTCCTTCCTCTTCGGAATACCGGGCTCTGGTGGAAGAGATCGTCTCTGTCGGAATGGGAGAGACCCCGTGAAACAGCCCCGGCCGTCGTTGAGGGAAATCGTCCGTCCGCCCCAGATTACCGACTTTATCGAAAATGGGGTTGTTTCCCCGGGGACCGGGTCCGGTTCCTCCGATCCCGACGTCGAACTCCGGATCCCGGTTCCGGGTGAGCTCTACGAGGCCTTTCTCCTGAAGATTGCCGAGCAGGGCCTCTCCCTTCCTGAGGCTGTCCGGGAGATGCTCCTGGACTATCTCATGAAAGAGGGCTGAGGGTGGCCCGGATCCTTCGTCCGGCCCGTCCCCTTCGTCCCGGAGATTCTCTTCTTGTGGTTCGGACCGGCATGGCGGGCCCTTTCCCCGAATGGGACGAAGTCCGACGGCTGATGGAAGCGGCCGGCTTGAGTCCTGTCCTTTGCGATTCTCCGGATCCTGCCTTTTCCCCCTACGCTGCTCATGACAGGGAGAGAATGCGTCGCTTTTTTGAGGCTGTGACGGGTGGAAAGGGAGCGGGGGTCCTGTCGTATCGCGGAGGGGCAGGGGCGATCCGTCTCCTGGGATGGTGGGAGGATCAGTGGAAGGGTTTCAACGGAAATTTTCCCCTGGTTTGCGGATTTTCCGACATGACCTATCTCCACGCGGCCCTCGCCAGGAAGCTTTCGCTGGCCACCTTCTGGGGGCCGAACGCGAGGGAGCTTTTTCATCCGGAGACCTTTGCCCTCTGGTGGGAGATGGTGTCCGGGAAGGTGCAAAAAGGGGATTGCCTTCCTCTGGGCATTGCCCGCACCCTCCGGTCCGGCAGCGCTTCCGGACGACTGATGGGCGGGAATCTCGAATCCCTGGCCCATCTTTGCGGGACTCCCTTCCTTCCGGATCTTACCGGGGCGATCCTTTTGATCGAGGATGTGGACGAACCGCTCTATGCGATCGACCGGTCCCTTCGGACCCTGTTCCTTTCGGGAGCTCTGGACCGCCTGTCCGGAATGGTGATCGGTCCCTTCTCCGGTTTTACCCCTCGGGACGATGACCCCGCCCGGTCCGTTTCTGACCTGGTCCTGTCCCTTGTGGAGCGGATTCCGGTCCTGGAGGCCAGTCTTCCTGGCCACGGAATTTCCCTGGCCACCTGGCCGCTCAATATCCGCGTCGAGCTCAGATGCCCGGATGGGGCATCCCCCTCCCTTGTCCTGCTGGAATCCCCCTTCGAAGATTTCGGGAAAACTTCCTGACTCAGGGAACCTCGTCGCTCGGCTTTTCGGATGACCCGAATCCGTTGCCCATCAGGGACAGAATGGTTCCGGGAGGAAGAATCAGGGACTTTTGCCGGTCATTCGGGAAGGCGCGACGGTTCCGGAAGGTCATGTTCATGAGATCGATCGATCCCAA
>JAJZGM010000069.1 GCA_021828525.1 Nitrospirota bacterium
CTCCGGGTATCGTCGTCAATCTTGCCACGGTTGAAAATCTGTCCGAAGTTCTGGCCTGGGCCAAGGGGCGCCGGATCGAGCCGGATATCCTTCATGTCCAGGTCGGCCGGGGCCAGCCCATTGTCGGGCTCCACCGGATCGAGGCCTTAAATCCCGTCTGGATCGTCTCCCTCTTTCAGGAGGTCCAGAAGACAGGGAGAAAGCCGGAGGAACGGTCGTGAGCGGGGGGAGTGATCCGGCCGGGGAGAAGACGCTGGCGGTTGTGACCATCACCCGTCCGGGGCTCCTCGTGGCGGCAAAGATTGCCAGGGCGACCGGCGCGGACCTTTATGTCTCGGAAAGATATGTTCCAAACATTCCCGAAGACCTGCGCCCGCAGTCCAGGCCCTTTGACGGGGTCATAAAAAACCTCCTTCCGGAGCTTTTCGCCCGCTATGACGGCCTTGTCTTCATCATGGCGCTGGGGATCATCGTCCGCTCGATCGGCCCCCTCATCGCGGACAAGAGCCGCGATCCGGCCGTGCTTGTCGGCGATGTCCAGGGGAAATTCATCATCAGCGTCCTTTCGGGCCATCTGGGAGGAGCCAACCGTCTCGCCGAAGAGATCGCCCGTTCGACAGGGGCCATGGCCGTGGTGACAACGGGGACCGATGTGACGCAGAACGTGGCCCCGGATATCATCTCCCAGGAAATCGGAGCCCTGCTCGATCCCTTCGACCAGCTCAAGCGGGTGAGCTCGGCCATCGTTGACGGGGATCCCGTCCTGTTCATGAACCTGGAGGGAATCGCCGTCCCGTCGCTTTCGGGCGCTCTGAAGCCGAACATTCTCAAGGCCGATTCCTTTCCCGACCCCTTTCCACTGGTTCGGGCGGCTGTCATCATTTCAAGCCGAATTGCCGACCGTCCGCTCCCGCCAGGCGTGGAAGGAATTTCCCTTGTTCCAAGGGTTTACGGCGTCGGGATCGGATGCAACCGGGGGACCTCCCCCGATGAAATTACGGAGGCCCTGACGGCCCTGCTTGCCTCCCATCGCATTCACCCGAAAAGCCTCCAGTCCTTCGGGTCGATCGATCTCAAATCTGATGAACAGGGAATCCTGGATACGGCCTCACGATTTTCCCGGCCCATTTTCTTTTTTTCAAGGGACCAGTTGGGAGCGGTCTCCGTTCCCAATCCTTCGGGGGTCGTTCTGAAGTACGTCGGAACCCCTTCGGTGGCGGAGCCGGCCGCCCTTCTCTCCCTGATCCAGTCGCCCCCTCCGTGGAAAGGGCGACCGATCCTCGAGGTGGAAAAACACAAATCCGGAAATGTCACCCTGGCTCTTGCCCGCTGGGTGCCTGAGCAACAAACCTCCAATCCGTAATATGAGGAAACCATGACAAAAAGTTATATCTCTCCCTCCAGGGAGACAAAGGAGGGAGCCCTGACCCTGGTCGGCTTCGGACCCGGTTCGGAAGACCACCTGACGCCCATCGCCCGAAGGGCGATCGAGGGAGCGGACATCATCATCGGCTACCGGACCTACATCGATCTCGTCCGTCCCCTCATCGCAGAGAAGACCGTGATAGAAACGGGCATGACGGAAGAGATCGACCGGGCGACCCAGGCTGTCGAGCTTGCCTATGCCGGCCACCGCGTCACCCTGGTGAGCAGCGGGGATGTGGGAATTTACGGAATGGCCGGTCTTGCCTACGAAGTCCTCGAGCAAAAAGGGTGGACGGGGCCCGAAATCGATGTCGAGGTCATTCCCGGGATTACCGCCCTTTCTGCCTGTGCCTCCCTGCTCGGAGCCCCGCTGATGCATGATTTTGCTTCGATCAGCCTCTCCGATCTCCTGACCCCCTGGGAGATCATCAGAAAACGCCTTGAAGCCGCCGCCTCGGCGGATTTTGTGGTGGCCCTCTACAATCCCCGGTCTTCGAAACGGGTTCGCCAGGTCGAGGAGGCACGTGAAATCCTGCTGTCCCATCGGGTTCCGGAGACGCCCGTGGGAATCGTGAAAAGCGCCATGAGGGAGGGAGAAACGGTCGTGATTTCGACCATCGACAAGATGCTCTCCCATCCGATCGGCATGCTGACGACGATTCTCGTCGGAAACTCCCAGACCCGACTGGTCTCCGGGAGAATGGTCACGCCCCGGGGGTACCGGAACAAGTACGACCTGGAAACCGGAGCCCGGATCAGAAAGGCCCAGGGATGAGCGAGGAAAAGGACGTGCCCGCTCCTGGGCTGGTCATAGTCTATACGGGAGATGGAAAGGGAAAGACGACGGCGGCCCTGGGAATGCTCTTTCGGGCGGCGGGTTACCGGATGACCTCCCTCATGGTCCAGTTCATGAAGGGACGCATGCATTCCGGAGAGCGCGAGGCGGCGCTGGAATTTGAGGGCCGTATCACCATCGTTCCCATGGGGGAGGGATTCACCTGGGAGACGAAGGATGCCGCCAGGGATCGTCTGGTCGCCCAGCAGGCCTTTTCCTATGCCCGGGAGGAAGCTCTTTCGGGTGGGTATGGCATCGTGGTTTTTGA
Organism: Nitrospirota bacterium; assembly: GCA_021828525.1. Classification (GTDB taxonomy): domain Bacteria; phylum Nitrospirota; class Leptospirillia; order Leptospirillales; family Leptospirillaceae; genus UBA4572. The sequence continues at coordinate 2,529 of JAJZGM010000069.1, forward strand.
TGAAATCAATATCGCCCTCCGATACAATTATATCGATATCGGCCAAGTTTTGGACTTTCTCGACGAGAGGCCTCAAGGCCAGCATGTGGTCCTGACGGGCCGGAATGCTCCCGACGCCCTTATCGCGAGGGCGGATCTCGTGACCGAGATGAAGATGATCAAGCACCCCTTCGACAAGGGGATCATGGCACAGAAAGGGGTCGATTTTTAATGGCATTGCTGAAAATTGCGAAGATGGGCAATCCCATCCTGCGAAAAATTTCGGAACCGGTTTCAAAAAAGGACATTGAGTCAGTGGACTTTCAGCGGTTCCTGGACGACATGATCGAGACTATGCGCGATGAGGACGGACTGGGTCTGGCCGCCCCTCAGGTCCATGTTTCAAAACAGGTTGTCGTCATCGAATCGCTCGATGACGACCGCACGCCCGACGCTCCCCCGTTTCCTCTCCTTGTCCTGATCAACCCCGTCTTCAAGTACCTCTCGAAGGAGATCCGGACAGGATGGGAGGGTTGCCTCTCCCTGGACAATCTCCGGGGGAAGGTTACGAGATCCCGGGCCGTCAAGCTCGAGGCTCTCGACCGGAACGGGAGTCCTGTCGTCCTGGACTGGGAAGAATTTCCGGCGGTCGTCCTGCAGCATGAAATAGACCATTTGCGGGGACACCTCTTCGTCGACCGCATGAAGGACATGACCACGCTCACCCATCTGGGAGAGTTCCACCGGTACTGGATCAAGGGGGAGAAAAACGTCGAAGAGGTCTGAGGGTAAGGCCTGAGCAAAAGGGAGGGCTAGGGGTTTTCGATCTCCCTTATGATCCCTGCGAGGGCTTCGGCGGGATCTTTCGCCTGAAGGACCGGCCGGCCGACCACCAGGAGGTCGGCTCCCCTGCGTAACGCCTCTCCCGGTGTTTCGGCATTGGTCTGGTCGTCATTTTCGACCTTTGAACCCTTCGGCCGGATTCCGGGTGTGACAAGATAGGGCTCTGGCCCCCAAAGAGACCGGGCGAAGGTGAGCTCCCTGGGGGAGAGGACGAGACCGTCTGCCCCGGCCGCAAGGGCCATCGATCCTAGCCGTTTGACTGCGAGCTCCCGTCCATCCAGGCCAATGGCTCCGAGTTCCTCCGACGAAAGGTGCGTGAGGGCGGTGACTGCGAGAAGGAATGGCCGGTTCGTCCCCAGTTCCTGGCAGGCATTTCTGGCGGCCCGGATCATCGTTGGGCCTCCCAGGGCATGGATCGTGACCATCCGGATTGCGGAGGAGGGGAGATGGAGGATTGTGTCATGGACCGTATTCGGGATGTCATGCCATTTGAGATCGAGAAAGAGGGGGATTTCCAATTCTTCGGCGGTTCTTAAAATGGTCTCTCCCCAGGAGAGAAAGGGGACCGGACCGGCCTTGACCATTCCGGCCATGGGGCCGGCCCTCCGGAGAAGGGCCAATCCCCTGACCGGGTCAGAAATGTCTAGGGACAGACAGACGGGGTTTTTGAGGGAGAGTCTTTTTCTGAGAGGGGTGTCTCTATCCATGAGCCCCTTCTTTCACGAGACAGTAGGTGTTGTAGCGCTCCCCCGGAAACTCTCTGGGAGATCGGTCAAGGGCCCGGAGGATCTTCTCGATCTGACCCGCTTCTTCCTTTGCAATTCCTGAACAGACCAGCCAACCGTTTTTTTCCAGCATCCCCCAGAGTGTTTCTGCCATCCCGAGAACGACCCCCCCCGTGACATTGGCGACGATCAGGTCGAATCGGCCGAGGGGAGCCTCCCCCTCCGGAAGGGGGATCAATTCCCCAAGGACACGTCCCCGTCCCTCCATGTCATTCAAACGAAGATTTTCGGTCGTGGCTTCGACGGCATAGGGATCATTGTCGACGGCGGTCAGCCTGGCCCGGGGATCGAGCTTCAGGGCTGCAACTCCCAGGATTCCGGTCCCCGCCCCGAAATCCAGAACTCGTCCTGCGTCTCCCGTCAGTTTGATTTTTTCCAGGATGCGTTCAAGAACACAGAAGGTCGTTTCGTGCCATCCGGTCCCGAAGGCAAGTTGCGGATCGATCCTGATCGACGGGGGGGAGACGGGTTCCGGGTCCCAGGCCGGAACGACAGTCAGTTCCTCACCCAGGCAAAAGCGCCTGAATCCCTGTTTTTTCCAAAGTTCCTGCCAGTCCTGGCGCTCAAAGGAGTCGACCCTGGTCTCAAGGGCTCCCATGGAGCGGAGACCCTCCTCCAGAAGGATCTGTTCCAGAGGAGAGTCGAAGGGGGGAGAAAAGGAGAGTTGGCAAAGCTCGCCCTCTGTTACGAGAACCGGGATCTGGTAGGTTTTTGCAATCCACCCTTCGATGGCAGGGGAGTCCTCGGGGCGGCAAATTACGGAGAGGACCAGGTAACAATCAGAGGCTGGAGTGCGAACGGTCATCGAACCCTCTTTTTACGGGTTGAAGGTCAAGGTGTAGAGCGCCGTGTCAGGAGAGGGGAAAACGAGGTCCAGACGATGGACTCCATAGGGCTGACCGGCGATCAGTGAATACATTCGTGCCTCCCGGAGGAGAATTCCTGTTGTTGTGGGAGAGAGGTGTCGTGCGTCCTTTCCGAAATAGACCTTGGGAAGGGGCTTGCCGTCGAGGTAGACGAGGACCGGAAGGGCGGGAGGGCCTCCCGCGCGTTTCAGGACACCATTGACCCCTCTCCCGTGATAGATGACGGTGAGGGAGGTTGTCCCTCCCGAGACCAGAGAAAGAGAGGTGATGTGGTCCGGTTTCGTTCTCCAGGGTCCGTGAAGGGTGATAAGGGAGGGAGGGGCGGGATGACCCTTGTAGGTGGCCCAGCCCTCCGGATGATAACCGGTCGGGTTTCCGAGATGGCCACGATCGGTTCCTGCATAAAGTTCGGGGGTCAGGTCTTCTGGAAAATCCGGCTGGTCCCGGGAGTTTGTGGGAGCCGGTCCGAGGTGGAGGGCCTGCCGGACCTGATCTTCAAGAAGATCGTAGCCTCCCTCTCCAAAGGCGTGATAGACGAGACGCCCATTTTTGTCATAGAGGTAATCGGCCGGCCAATAATGGTTGTGGAAACGGTTCCATAGCCGCTGGTCGTTGTCCAGGAGGACGGGAAAGCGGAGGCGATAGAGCCTTATGGCGTTTTCAACGCGATCGGGAATGGCCGCAAAGGAAAACTCGGGAGAGTGGATCGCCACGATGACCAGGCCCTGGGATCGGTATTTTCTGTAGAGGTGATTGAGATGTGGGAAGGTCCGGATGCAGTTGATGCATGTGTAGTCCCAGAAATCGAAGAGGACCACCTTTCCGGAGAGATCGGGGGGCGGAACGGGACCATGCTCCCCGATCCAGCCTCCATTGCCTTCGAGAGACGGGGTCTGGGCCCGGGCGGTTCCGGCAAGTGCCACAAGGAGGAAGACCAGGAAAAGGGAGGCTCCCTTCATCATCAGAAGCCGGAATCCTTGTCGCATCACATGCAACCTCTCAACTGCTCCGCGATATGTCGCAGGCAATGAATGGGAGGGCCATTTGCGGTCGCTTAAAAAAGGAGAGGAAGACCGGATGGTCTTCCTCTCCTTTTAAATCCGATGCAATCCTTTCACCCGTGACCCAACAGGAGGTCAGGAGTGCGTGCCGTTCCAGTGGTCCGGCCGGAATCCTTCCTTGGACATTTCAAATTGATTCTCAAGATCCGTGATCATGACCATCTTGATGGCATGGTGCTTCGCCAGATCGTCACAGATGCCGACGCAGATCTCGCACCCCTTGCAGCGATCGACGGCCACAAAGGCTGTCTTGGCCGCGTTGTCGTAGAGGATGGTGTTGGCCTCCGGGCAATACTGGGTACAAAGCCGGCAGGCGGTTTCGCTGCAGATGGCTTGATCGATATGTGCGACTAGATACAAGGGTCCACTCCTTTGGGTTAGATCAGACCGAGGCCTTTTGAGGTTTGGCGGCCCATCCGTGATCCTGGGCATACTGGTAGGCTGCCGCGATCACGGCCATGTTGCTCTTGAGGAGCTGCTCCTTTTTGGCGAATTTCTTTTCGATCACGTTGTCAAGTGCGGCCGTTCCTCCGGAGACGACAAATCCCTTTCCAATAAAGCGTTCCCTGACCGATTGTTCAAGGGAGGGCATGTCAGGAATTCCCAGGATGGAGGCAATGGCTCCGACCATCGCCATGTTCGTTGCGAGGTCCGTTCCTCCGACTTCCCTGGCCATTGTGGTTGCGGGAAGATAATGGATG
>JAJZGM010000070.1 GCA_021828525.1 Nitrospirota bacterium
AAGACGCCCGGGACCGCCCACAAAAACGATCGTCGGGCGACAGGGAGCCGTCCCCCGACCGCTCCTCCAAAGGATCCTTCTCTCCCGGAAACGCTTTCCGGAGGGGGTCCCCGAATCGCAGGGAAGAACCCCGTTCAATCAAAGGCCCGGAGGAATGGAAGAAAAAACGCTCCTCCGAAAATCCTTCCGGCTCTTCGAAAACCGGGAAAAAGCCCGGTCCCGAAGGCCCTGGAGGAAGACGCTTTCCGTCACGCCCCAAAAATCCCTGACAGGAGGATCTGGTGAATCCGTCTTCCGGAGACGATTCGGCGAAAAATGGTTTGATCCAATGTCTGAGATCTCCCCGAGAACGGCTGGGTCATTATGTCATTCTCCCCCGCCTGATCGACAAGGTCCGGCTCAGGGCCTCAGGGCTCCTTCCACCGGAGTATCATGCCAATCTCCTCAGATTGCCGGACCCCTCAAGCAGTTTTTTCCCCCTCGACGGTCGATTCCTGGAATTTACGGGCCTTGATCCGGGGGCTCTTGAACAGGCGATACTCGAGGCTCACGACGACCAGACCGTCCTTCAATGGGTCGCAAGCCACGGCCGGCCTCACTCATCCGAAGAGATCCGAGCCTGGGAGCGGAGCTTCGAGTCTTTGCCGCCGGATGACCGGAGAACGGCCCATCGGAAAAAAACCTATCCGGAACTGGCCCATCGTCCAGACATCGGAACCTTGCCGCCCTTCGACCTGATCGATCTCGACGAAGGCCGCCATGGATCCTGAAGGAGCCGGAAAGGCTTCAATTTCACACCCGGTTTGCTAGAATGCTCCTGTTTCGGAACATGACCTGAGACACCTTTTCCTGAATTCCTTTCGAGAGGACAGTCGATGTATCGCTCCCACTTTGTTGCCGACCTTTACACCTTCGCTCCCGGGACAGTCGTCACCGTTGCCGGGTGGGTCCACACCGTCCGGGACCACGGGGGACTCCTCTTCATCGATTTGCGGGACCGCTCCGGACGCATGCAGTGCGTCATCGATGCCCAGCAGAATCCGGTCATGGAGGCCATGGCCAAGACCCTGAGAGATGAATGGGTGATCTCCATCCACGGGACCCTGACCTCCCGGCCCGAAGGGACTGTCAACAGCGAGATGGCCGGTGGTCACCTGGAGATCAGGGTCTCGTCCCTGCGGATCCTCAATTCCTCGCTGACTCCGCCCTTTCCTGTCGGCGCCACCGAGGAAGTGTCGGAGACCCTCCGGCTGACCCACCGGTATCTCGACATCCGTTCCTCCCATCTGATGGAGGCCCTCCGGTTCCGCTCCGAACTGACATCACTCATTCGAAATTATATGAAGGACCACCATTTCTGGGAGGTCGAGACCCCCCTGCTCACCCGGTCGACCCCCGAAGGGGCCCGGGACTTTCTCGTCCCGTCACGACTGGAGCGGGGGTCCTTCTACGCCCTCCCCCAGTCCCCGCAGCTCTTCAAACAGCTTCTGATGGTGGGAGGAATCGAGCGGTACTTTCAGGTGGCCCGATGCTTCCGGGACGAGGATCTGAGAGCCGACCGCCAGCCCGAATTCACCCAGATCGACATCGAGGCCTCCTTCCTCACCCGCGACCAGTTTCTGGGTATCATCGAAGGGCTGTTCTGCGAAATATTCAAGACCTTCAAAGACACGACCCTCTCAAGGCCCTTCATGCGGCTCACGCACGCAGAGGCCATGGAGAAATACGGCAGTGACAAGCCGGACCTCCGGTTCGGACTTCCGATTGTCGACATTTCAACAATCGCCCAGAACACCTCCTTCGCCGTCTTTACCCAGACACTGGGCAACGGCGGGACTGTCCGGGGAATTCGCTTTCCAGGGGGAGCCGCCAGAAGCCGGAAGGAAATCGAGGACCTGACAGCCTGGACACAGGCCCAGGGCGCCAGGGGACTGGCCTGGATCAAGGTCGAACCTCAAGGACTGTCGAGCCCGATCCTCAAGTTCATTCCCGAACCGCTCCAGAGGGAGATTGCCCAGACCATGGCAGCCGAGCCGGGGGACCTTCTCCTGTTCATCGCCGACACCCTGCCCCAGACCCTCAAAATCCTGGGACTTCTGAGAAATCACATCGCCCGGATGGCGGGACTCATCGATTCCTCAAAAATCGCCCTCCTCTGGGTTGTCGACTTTCCCCTTCTCGAATGGAATCCCGACGATAAACGATTCGAGGCGGTCCACCATCCCTTTACCGCCCCGCACCCGGATGACATGGCCATCCTGGCCGACACCCCCGAGCTGACCCGGTCGCTCGCCTACGATCTTGTCTACAACGGAACGGAGGTGGGGGGAGGAAGCATCAGGAACCATGAAATCGAACTGCAGAGGAGGGTCTTCGACCTGATCGGAATGACTGAAGATGAGGCCACCCGACGGTTCGGATTTCTTCTGGAGGCTCTCTCGTACGGAGCTCCTCCCCACGGCGGGATGGCCATCGGACTCGATCGGCTGGCCATGCTTCTTCTGGGACGCGAATCGATCCGCGACGTCATGGCCTTCCCCAAAACACAGAAGGGGAGCTGCCTTCTGACTCAGGCCCCGGCCCCCGTCGAACCTGCCCAGCTCAAGGAGCTCGGAATCAGGCTGGCATAGGACACTAGGGAAGTTCGTCCTCTATCCCGTATTTCAGCATCCGGTACCGGAGCTGCCGGGGGGTGATTCCGAGAGCCCGGGCGGCCCGGGTCTTGACGAACCCGTACCGTTTGAGGACTGCCTCGATCTGCTCCTTTTCGAGACTCGAGACGGCACCGAGGAGTCCTTCCTTTGTGCCGTCGGGCTCCCTTCCGGCCCCCCCCTGGAGATCAATGGATCTGCCGGTTCCAAAACCTGCCGGACCTTCCAGATCCGGGGGTGGGGTTCTCGGGTAAAGGGTCATCGCCCTCCCAAGGTCTTCGCGGGTGATGGTCGATCCCTGGGCCATCACGACCAGTCGCTCCATCATGTTTTCAAGCTCTCGCACATTACCCGGCCAATCGTAGTTCACCAGCATGTCCATCGCCCCGGGATCCACGCTCACCCTCCTGTCGTTGTCCTGGTTGAACCGCTCCAGAAAATGCTCGACAAGAAGCGGGACATCCTCCTTGCGCTGGCGGAGAGGGGGCAGAAAGAGGGGAACCACGTTCAGACGATAGTAAAGATCCTCCCGGAAAAGGTTCCGGCGGATCATCTCCTCGAGGTTCCGGTTGGTCGCTGCGATGATGCGGACATCCACGGGGATGACCCGGTTTCCACCGATCCGCTCAACCGTCCGCTCCTGAAGCACGCGCAGAAGCTTGACCTGGACCGCGGGGGTGATCTCTCCGATTTCGTCGAGGAAAATCGTCCCGGTATCCGCCGCCTCGAACTTTCCCGGTCTGGCAATGTGGGCTCCAGTGAAGGCCCCCTTTTCATGGCCAAACAACTGGCTCTCGAGGAGGGTCTCCGGAATGGCGGCACAATTGATCTGGACGAAAGGTTTTTTGGCCCGGGGACTCAAGAAGTGAATGGCCTTCGCGATAACCTCCTTGCCGGTTCCGCTCTCTCCCTGGATCAGGACCGTGGCACGGCTCGCCGCAACCTGATAGACCGATTCGGCGATCTGGTTCATCACCTTTGAGCGTCCGATCCAGCCATCGATGGCATAGCGGTCTTTCAGGGCATGCTCGAGCCGGTGGGTCTCGTCGATCAGCCGCTGGTTCTCTTCCGAAAACTTCTGCCGGAGCAGGACAGCCTGGACGATTGTCGAGCCGATGATCGACAGGACCCGCTTGTCCTCCTCCAGATCCCGCTCCCCTTCCGACATGTCGCAGTCCGCCGAAAGAACTCCGAGCTTCATTCCCTGAAAGATGAGCGGAACGGCAATGAAGGCCATTTTCTTTCGTCCCACTCCCTTTCTGGCCCCCGTCCTGTTCAGAAACCGGGGTTCTGCCCCGATATCCGGAACGATGATGGGCAGGCCCGTGGACAGGACGGTTCCCGTAATTCCCTCCCCGATCTTGAAGCGCCCCTTTTTCTTCTCCTCTTCGGACATCCCGTAGGCGAGTTCCGTCATAAGTTCGTTCGATTCTCCCTTCAGGAGAAGGATCGCCCCGCGATGAAGGTTGAGCTGGGTGTCCATGATCCCCAGAATATGCTCGAGGGCGGAATCGAGATCCGGAGAGCTCGCAAGCTCCCGGCTGATTTCGAAAAAGGCTGTCAGCTCCCGTATGATCTTCTGTTCGTGGTTCATAGTCCTCGCCCAATAAAAAGGGCCTGAACAGACTCTCGTGTCCAGGCCCTCCGTAACAGTCAGGGCCGGCAATCAGAAACCGGCGGCCCCCTTGCCGAAAATCCCTATGTTCCTACACATCGAAATACAGGAAAAACTCGTGCGGGTGAGGCCGGAGACGAACCGCATCGACCTCTCTCTTTGTCTTGATGCTGATCCAGGTTTCAATGAGTTCAGAGGTGAAAACGCCACCCTTCAGAAGAAACTCATGGTCCTTTTCGAGAGCGGCCAGGGCTCCGTCGAGCGATCCGGGCATCTGCTTGATTTTCTTCTTCTCGCGGTCGGACAGTTCATAAAGATCCTTGTCGAGAGGAGCCGGAGGCTCGAGCTTTCGCTCGATTCCGTCGAGCCCGGCCATAAGAAGAGCCGAGAAGACAAGGTAGGGATTGCTGCTGGGATCAGGGGTCCGGAACTCGATGCGTTTGGCCTTCTCGCTCTTGGAATACATCGGAATTCGGACGCAGGCCGAACGGTTCCGCTTGGAATACATGAGATTGATGGGAGCCTCGTATCCCGGAACAAGCCGGCGGTAGGAATTGGTTGTGGGGGCGATAAAGGCCAGAAGTGCCGGGGCGTGATGGATCAACCCCCCGATGTAGTGGCGGCAAAGTTCGGAAATGTCCCCGTAACCGCCCTTCTGGTAAAAGAGGTTCTTGCCGGCCTTCCAGAGGCTCTGGTGGACATGCATTCCAGAGCCGTTATCCTGGAAAAGGGGCTTGGGCATGAAGGTCGCCGTCTTGCCATACTTGAAGGCGGTGTTCTTGACCACATACTTGTATTTCATGACATTGTCGGCCATCTTGGTGAGGGTGTCGAAACGCATGGCAATTTCGCACTGGCCTGCGGTGGCGACCTCATGATGGTGCGCGTCGCAGCGGATGCCAACCTGCTCCATCGTCAGGACCATTTCGCTCCGGAGATCCTGGAGGGAGTCGGTCGGAGGAACGGGGAAATATCCCTCCTTGTGACGAACCTTGTACCCCAGGTTCGGATCCTCTTCCCGGCCTGTGTTCCAGGTTCCCTCAATCGAATCGACGGAGTGGTGGGAAAAATTGGAGCCGGATCCGTAACGGACGTCGTCGAATACGAAAAACTCGCATTCCGGCCCCCAGTAGGAGATGTCGGCCAGCTTTTTCAGATAATTTTCCGCCCTCTGGGCGATATGGCGAGGGTCCTTGGCATAGGATTCCCCGGTGATAGGATCCCTGACGTTGGCGATCAGGGACAGGGTCGGCACCTGGGTGAAAGGATCGAGAAAGGCCGACTTGGAATCGGGAAGGAGAAGCATGTCGGACTCGTTGATGGTCTGGAATCCCCGGATGCTGGAACCGTCAAATCCGATCCCCTCCTCGAAAAGCTCCTCCGTCAGCTGGTGGGCAGTCATCGAGTAGTGCTGCCATGTTCCGAGCAGGTCGGCAAATTTGATGTCGATGATCTGCACATTGTTTTTCTTTGCATAGTCCAGAACTTCTTTCGGGGTCATTCTTCTGCTCTCCTAAGGATTGTGGATAAAGGCGGCCGGGAGACCCGCTGCCGCAGCCCGGAACACAAAAAAAGGGCGTCTCCATGACCGGTCATGAAGACGCCCTTGTCTTCGCATATATCTTCCCTGCCTTCGGGATGCCGGATACGTCTCCGCACTTCTCAAGGGTAAAAGACTACACGTTGGGCAGAAAAAACGCAATATGGTGCCCGAAAAATCCCCGAAAAGGCGTATTCCCCCTCCCGGACGCTTATCCCCGGAGGGCCCGGGAGATTCGCGGTGCAAGATCCGGACAATTCGGCTAGAATTGGAAGAACAGGAGTTGTCATTCCTGTCTCTTCCTTTCCCTGTCTTAAAGCGAGGTCTTCCGTGAAGAAGATTCCTGTTCTCGTGATCGGCGGAGGCACAGCGGGCCGTTATGCGGCACGTGAGGCGGCACGTATCGGCAAGGAGGTCCTCCTTTCCTCGCCCCCCCCTTTCGGCGGACTCTGCATCCTGAAGGGATGCATGCCCTCCAAGGCGCTCCTCCGGTCAGCCCACGTTCTCCATGCGATGAATACGGAACTGGCCGCTCTCGGACTCTCCCATGCCGGTCACTTATCCTTCGATCTCCCGTCGATCATCCGGATGAAAAACCGGATGATCGCGGAAATGGCCGACTCGGCACGGGGCAGCGTCGAAGGCGTAAGCGGCATCACATTAGTCGAGGAGCCGACCACATTCCTCTCGCCGGAGACAGCCCGCGTAGGCCGGGAGACCATCCATTTCGACAGGGCCGTGATCGCCACGGGCTCCGTTCCGAAGATCCCCGAGATCCCGGGACTTTCCAGAGACCGGATCATGACCTCCGACGACATCCTGGAACTTGAAAGCCTTCCTGAGTCGGTGATTGTTCTTGGAGCCGGCCCCGTGGGTCTGGAACTGGGCCAATACCTCTCCATGCTGGGGGTCAGGGTCTTTGTCGTC
>JAJZGM010000071.1 GCA_021828525.1 Nitrospirota bacterium
CGATCTGGCCATGGGAGGGGCGCTCCCCCTCTACCTGACGGCAGGGTTCGTTCTCGAGGAGGGATTTCCTCTTGCCGACCTTGTCCGGATTGTCCGGAGCATGGGAGAGGCGGCCAGGTCCTGCGGAGTCTCGGTGGTGGCGGGAGACACAAAGGTCGTGGAACGTGGCAAGGGTGACGGGATCTATCTCAATACCGCCGGGATAGGAAGGATTCCCCCCGGGGTGAGTCTTGATCCTTCCGGAATCCGGCCGGGAGATGCCCTCCTTCTGTCGGGGCCGGTGGGCGATCACGGAGCGTCCGTTCTCGCCGCCCGGGAAAACTGGGGCCTCGCCACCTCGCTCTGTTCCGATTCGGCCCCCCTCCATGGTCTGGTGGGGGCCATGGTGGAAAGCGGTCCGGGACTGGTCTGTCTCCGGGATCCGACCCGGGGAGGGGTGGCCGCCACACTGAACGAATGGGCCCGTCTTTCGGGGCTTTCCTTCGAAATCGAGGAAGCCGGGATCCCCATCCGGCCGGAGGTGAGGGGAGTCGCCGAACTTCTGGGGATCGACCCTCTTTACCTGGCCAACGAAGGCCGCCTTCTGGCAGTTTGCCGGCCCGAGGCCGCTGGCCGCCTCCTTTCGGCGATGAGGGGCCATCCTGCGGGAGGTGAGGCGGTGCCCATCGGACGGGTCGGAAAGGGGAACCCGAAATTCCCGTCAGGGAGTGTCCGGATGAAGACCCTCATGGGCGGAACACGGACGGTGGACTGGCTTCTGGGAGATCCGCTCCCCCGAATTTGCTGAAAGCAGCCGGAGGATGACAGGTTTTTCAGGACCCGCAACAGGCCTGATCGAGGCCCTGACAGGAGTCGGTGTCATTCTGGTCCTGTCCATGACCTCCCTTAGGGGGAGGCATTTTGTCCGTGACAAAGCCCCCTGAACCCATTCCTGTCCTCTCTCCAGAAAAGATCTGGCTTGACGCTCTCCCGCGGAGTATGTTTCCTCTCCGCGGACCGTCCTGACAGGAGAAGGCGGGACTTCGGGGGGCGGGGTCAGTCTTTGAGACGGCTTTTCGGTTCCGAAAACCACTGGACCGACAGGGGGTGTCCGAGTCCGATCTCCCGACTTTCGGTGGACAAGAGAGAGAGCGATTCGTCCGACTCCTCGAGATCATGGGGCATGACCCTGAGAACCGGGGCCCGGTAGGACAGGGCGGCCTCCTCTCCGCCCGAGGAGAGGAGGATGTCGCGCGCGAGTCCCAGAAGGGGAGAAAGGAGGCCCAGAAGGCGCAGGTCTTCCTTGGTCAGGTGGCGAAGGTAGGGATGGGCTTTCTTTTTGGCCCGTCCCGTCCGGTCTTCCGTCTGGCAAAGGATGAGACCGCACAGGAGGCGGTCCCGCTGGGAAAGTCCCGGAAGATCACCATGCAAAAGGAGATCCCAGAGCTCCCGGGTGTTGGGAGAGGGGTTGTGAAAAACGGGGAGCAGGGCCAGGGTCCCCATCATGTCGCACAGGAGGAGGAGTCTCCCCGACTGGAGGGAGGCCGGCAGAAGAAGCTTGAGGAGTTCGTGAAGGGTCTCCCTCAGGGGCTTCGAGTCCCGGATTCTCCCGTAACGGCGGGTGAGTCGCCGGAGGGTCGCACGGCCCACCGGTCCTTCCTCAATGGCGTTGGCCTTGTGATAGAACTCCATGAAGAGCCCCTGGCGGAGTCCGTAGTGGGAAAAGGTCAGAATGGGGGCCCCGGAGAGGGAGGTGATCGTACTGATGACCGCCAGTCCCGCAGGCAGGATGTCGGCCCGGTCAGCTCCGATGTTGAAGGTCCGCGCCTGCTCGGGGGTGAGCCTGCGGCCGGTCCGTTTCGTGATCCGGGCCACCTCCCGGGCGGGAATCTCATAATGGTGGATGTCGGGGAAAAAGGGGTAGGAGCGGATTTTTTGCGAGATGCGCGCCAGCTGACGAGCCGTTCCCCCCACTCCGATCAGGGCCGGAAAGGGTCGATCGAAGAGGCCGGACTCTTCCAGGGTGGTGGTGATGAAACGCTCCATTTTTTTCCATTCGGCGGGAGTCGGCCGTCCCCGATTTTCGAAAAACATCTCGCTCAGGCGGACGGCCCCCAGAGGAAGGGTCAGGATTTTCCGCGGGCGATTGTCCCGGAGGTCGATCAGCTCGGCGCTCCCGCCTCCGATGTCGAAAACGAGGGCATCCGGCTGGTCGAACCCGTTCTGGACCCCAAGACAACTGTACCGGCCCTCCTGCTCTCCCGACAGGACCTCGACCTCTCCTGACAGGGAGGCCGACAGGCGCTGCAGGACCTCATCGCGGTTTTTGGCATCCCTGACGGCCGATGTGGCGACGCAGCGGACTTCTTCTGCCTGATGGAGACCGATCCGGCGGCGAAACTCTCCTAGGGCCTGGCAGGCCCGTTCGATGGCCTCCGGAGTGATCAGAAGCGAAGGATACATTCCTGAGGCGATTCGGGCGGAACTCTTGTAGCGGGCCACTGTCCAGAAATCGCCTCCCCGGATGGCCACGATCTCGAGGCGCATGGAATTCGATCCGATGTCGATGAGGGCGATTTTCTGGAGGCTCATGGCTTGATTGTGCCACAGCACAGGACGACTTCCAAGGAGAAATGCTCCCGTTCGGTCGTCCTTCGATTGATCCCGGGAAATCTTGGGTTATAATGGGAAAACTGATCAAGGGGCCAACGGCCCTTCCACGCGTCGGCGGGGCACGCCCTTTCCATGCCAATATCCGAAAGGACCGGAATGTCGGAGTATTCACTTCCTGCCAAGGAACGCAAGCAGGACGTCGTCCAGAACATGTTCACCTCGGCCGCCAAAGCCTATGACCTCAACAATTCCGTCCTGAGCCTTGGCCAGCATCGCCGATGGAAGCGCCTGACGATTGATCTTTTGAAGATCGAGAAAGGCCATGTGATTCTGGATCTGTGCGGAGGAACCGCCGACCTGTCTCTTCTGGCGGCGGAGAAGGCGGGAGGGGACGGCCTTGTCATGACCGTCGACCTCAATATGGCCATGCTCCGGGTGGGTCTTTCCAAGGCCCGCTCCCGGGTCATTGATGGCTTGAAGGAGAGAAAGAGCCGGGCCAGGCCGATCATGATCCAGGCCAATGCTGAAAACATTCCCCTTCCTGCGGGATCGGTGGACCGCCTGACGGTGGGATTTGGACTGCGGAACGTGACCAATCTCGATGTGGCCCTGTCGGAAATATACAGGGTCCTTAAGCCGGGCGGTCGATTTGCGTGCCTGGAGTTTTCCCATCCCGTCAATGCCATTTGGGACGGGCTGTACCGTTTCTATTCCTTTTACATGCTGCCAAAAATCGGAAAATGGATATCTAGGGACAATACGGGGATCTACGAATACCTGCCAGCATCGATCGCGAAATTTCCTGACCAGGAGATTTTCAGCGAGACGATCAGGAAGGCCGGCTTTTCCAATGTCGTCTACCGGAACCTGTCGGGAGGGATCGTGGCGATCCATATGGGAGAAAAGTAATGGAGACAATGGAACTGCCCATGGTGGCGGGGACAGGGACCCGACCACCCAGCCTTTACCGGAGGATTCTCTTTGTCTGGCTTCCCGTCCGCCAGATCTTTCCCGTGGGAATCGGCTATCTTGTGAACTGGATCCACAGGGAGCATCCGGAAGTGACCCTCGAGGTTCTCGACCTGACCCGATTCGAGGAATCCGACCAGATGAAGGCCCTGACCTCCAGGATCGAGGAATTTTCCCCCGATCTCCTGGCCTATTCCTGGCGCGATGTCCAGATCTTTGCCCCCCACGAAGGGGACAATTCCCTCCGCCGGGCCTTCGAATTTTATTATTCCCCCAATCTGCTCACCCGGGCCTACGCCGCCTGGGACGGCCTTCGCATGGTCTGGAAATACCGGTCCGAATTTCACAAGAAGCTCCGCTTCATCAAGGAGGGGGTCCGTCGGGCCCCCAAGGCCCGCGTCATGGTGGGGGGTGGAGCCTTTTCCGTCTTTGCCGAACAGATCATCCGGCTCCTTCCCGAGGGGGTCATCGGGGTGGTCGGAGAGGGCGAGGAGGCCATGATCAAGACCCTCGAGGGTCGGCCGGTCGAGGACGAGAGGGTCATCACCCGCAAGGGGTCCCAGATCGTCCTGGGCAAGAAGGCGGGGGCCGTGGAAATCCGTCGCGCCCCCTTCGATCTTGCCTATCTCGAATCAGTTTTCCCCGGCCATGAGATGTACCACGGGAAACCGGTCGGCATTCAGACCAAGCGCGGGTGTCCCTACGGATGCTCCTTCTGCCTCTATACCTACATCGAAGGGAAGCGGGTTTACTATCGAGACCCCGAGGAGGTGGTGGAGGAAATCCGCCAGTACCGGGACAGGTGGGGAATAAAAAACTTCTGGTTCGCCGATGCCCAGTTCATTCCCGGCGTCAAGGCGGTGCCGGAGGCCATCATGCTCCTGTCGGCCCTCCGGGACAGCCGACTCGACATCACCTGGAGCGGTTATATCCGCACAAGCCTCATTTCTCCCGAGATGGCGCGCTTGATGGTGGAGTCGGGGATGGGAGACCTCGAAGTGGCGATCACCTCGGGTTCCCAGGAGATCCTGGACTCCCTCAAGATGGGATTCCGCCTCGAGGGGCTGATGGAAGGGTGCCGCAACCTCAAGGAGGCCGGTTACCGGGGAAAGATCATCCTGAACTATTCCCTGAACGCCCCTGGAGAGACGCCGGAGACCCTGGCCGAGGCAGTCGAGAGCTACGAAAAGATCTGCGACATCTTCGGGCCGGAAAACGTCTATCCCATGGTCTTCTTTCTGGCGGTCCAGCCGCACACGAGTTTCGAGAAGCGTCTCATGAGGGAAGGGTGGCTCGACCCGGACTACGATCCCATTTCCCTCAATCCCTGGACGATCAGAAAACTTCTCTACAATCCCGGACCCTTAGGTGAGCTGATCGCGAAGGCCTGTCTTCTGGCCTGGGACATTGAGCCCATGGCCATGGGACGCGTGGTGATGCGGGAGATCAAGAGATCCCTGGGAATCGCCGGGGTTTCGGCCAAGGGATCGGTTGTGGCCCGGGCCTCGTGAAGGAAGAAACGGAGCCGCTGGCCATGGAGGCGATTCTTGAAGGTCCGGTTCCGGCCGGCTTTTCCCGTCTTCCGGGACCCTTCCGCTTGCTCCTCGGTCTCGACGGAACCCTGACGCGATCCCTGACCTTTCTCTCAGGGGAGAGGGTGGAGGTGGAAACCGTTCTTCTTCCGGATTCTCCGGAGGGGCAGAGAAAGGTCTATCTCCGGGTTCCCACCCTGGGGCGTCTTGTCTTCGCAAGGACACGCCTTCTTCCTTCGCCGGAGAGAGGATTCGATCCCTTTATCACAACCCTCCTGCGGGGAGACCTGGCCATTGGCCAGTCAATGGAGGCCCGCTATGGACCCCTCCTCAAGGATGAATTTTCTGTCTTCTCCGTCTGCGGCCCCCTCGATCCCGATGGACCCAGCGAAACGGGGGAGACCTGGGCGCGGTCCTACCGGATGAGGACCCGCGAAGGCCTCTCCCTCAGGATAGAGGAGTTTTTTCTTCCTGCCCTCAGGCGCCTTGCCGGAGGCGGACCCCCGTGAGAGGACGGCTCGGTGCCACGCTTGACCTGATCCGGTTTGACCGGCCCATCGGCTGGATCCTCCTCTTTCTTCCCGCGGGGTGGGCCCTCCTTCTGGCCCGACCCGGGGAGGTTCCCTGGAAATGGATCACCATTTTCCTGGCCGGATCCTTTCTGACGCGGTCTGCGGGATGTGTCATCAATGATTTCTTCGACCGGGAGATCGACGGGAAGGTGGCCCGGACGAAGTCGCGCCCCTTGGCCGATGGCCGCCTGTCCGTCTCCTGGGCCCTCGGGATCTTCGTCGTCCTGACCCTTCTCTCGGCCTCCCTTCTCCTGTTCTTCTCCGGCGGGGCCATCCTGGTTGCTGTGCTGGGGTACGGCTCAGCGGTGGTCTATCCCCTGATGAAACGCTTTTTTCCTCTTCCCCAGCTCTTCATGGGGATCCCCTTCGGGGCGACGGCCCCCCTCATGGCCTGGGTCCAGCTCACGGGAAGAATTTCCCTCCCCGGGATTCTCCTGGCTCTGGCCGGACTTTTCTGGGCCACTGCCTACGACCTGATCTATGCCGTGGCCGATCTGCCGGATGACCGCAAGGCCGGGATCCGGTCCGGAGCGGTCACCTTCGGAGACTTCCTCTGGGCCGTCTTCCTTTTTTTCTCCGTTCTGGTCGCCCTTCTTCTGGGGGTTGCCGGGCGCTCCCTGCCCCAGTCCGGTTGGCTTTTTCTCTCCCTTCTTCTCTTTCTTTGCGCCGTGCTCTGGCAGTCCCTCCGGATCAAAAGTGGGCTCTCCGGGGAGGAACCCCTTCGCCTTTTTCGCTCCCATGCCCTCCTGGGAGCCCTCATTCTGGCGGGGATCTGGAGCTCCTCCCCGACCCTTGTATGATGAACGACAACCGGTCTCCCTGCCGTGGCACGGGGGAGCCTTCATGGAGGTGATGATGAGTCCAGCAAGAAAAAATATGTTATGGGGTCTTTTTTTGGCGATCCTCATCCTGGCACCGGGGCTCTCCCAGGCCGCATCCGGGATCCGGGTGACCAGCACCGCCTTTAAAAATGGGGGCCGGATCGG
>JAJZGM010000072.1 GCA_021828525.1 Nitrospirota bacterium
CCGGGCTGAGGCCACGAGGATGTCGGTGTCGGCCCCGTGGCCCGCCGCCACCCGCCCCTCCTCCTCAAGCCGGACCGTCACCTCGCCCAGGGCGTCGCTTCCCCCCGTGATCCCCTTGACGGTAAAAGAATGGAGACGGGCCGTCGACCCGGTGAGCTTGGAAAGGGTGCGGTAAATCGCATCCACGGGGCCGGAGCCCAGGCCGGCCATCTGGCGCTCCTCCCCGTCGACTGTGAGGACGATGGTGGCAGTGGGGGGGACCAGGGTTCCGCCGCTGACAGCCAGCCTCTCGAGGCGGAAGCGGTCCTTGCCCTGCTCGGCCGTTCCCTCGGAGAGGAGGGTTTCGAGGTCCTCGTCGTAGATCTCCTTCTTCTGGTCCGCAAGCTTCTTGAAGCGGACGAAGGCCAGAGAGAGCTCCTCTTCCGGGAGCCGGTATCCCAGGGTCTCGAGCCGGCTCCGGAAGGCATGTCGCCCGGAATGCTTGCCCAGGACCAGGGACCCCTCGGAAAGTCCCACCTGCTCGGGACGCATGATCTCGTAGGTGCGCTTGTCCTTCAGGAGCCCGTCCTGGTGAATCCCCGACTCGTGGGCGAAGGCGTTGGCCCCGACGATCGCCTTGTTGGGCTGGACCAGCATCCCGGTGATGGTCTGGACCAGGCGGGAGGCCCGGATGAATTCCTCGCTTTTGACCCGGGTGTCGAGGCCAAAAAAGGCCCGCCTGACCTTCAAGGCCATCACCACTTCCTCCATCGCGGCATTTCCGGCCCGCTCCCCGATGCCGTTGATCGTGCACTCGATCTGTCGGGCGCCTCCCTCGATGGCCGCCAGGGAGTTGGCGACGGCGAGCCCCAGGTCGTTGTGGCAGTGGGCGGAGAAGATGACGTCGGAGGCCCCCGGAACAGTCGCGACGAGGAAGGCCACGAGATCACGGAACTCCGAGGGGAGGGCATATCCCACCGTGTCGGGAATGTTGATCGTCCGGGCCCCGGCCGAGATCGCCACACCCACCGCCCGGGAGAGGAAGTCCCGGTCGCTTCTCGTGGCATCTTCGGCCGAAAATTCGACATCGCCCACCAGAGCCACCGCCCGGCGCACCGACCGGTCGATCGTCGCGATCACCTCCTCCGGGGAGAGGCCCAGCTTCTTTTCCATATGGAGGGCGGAGGTGGCGATGAAGAGGTGAATCCGGGGAGAGGCGCCTCCCTCGAGGGCCCGGGCGGCGGCCTCGAGATCCTCCGGCCGGCAGCGGGACAGGGCGCAGACCGAGGCGCCGCGGATTTCGGAGGCAATGGCCGCCACCGCGGCAAAATCATCGGGGGAGGCCACGGGGAAACCCGCCTCGATGACATCGACGCCCATCTTTTCGAGCTGGCGAGCGATCTGGAGCTTCTCTTCCTTCTGCATGGAGGCTCCCGGGCTCTGCTCCCCGTCCCGGAGGGTCGTATCGAAGATGCGGATCGTTTTCTGGTTCATCGGAAGCGCTCCTGTCTGTCTTGCCGTATTCCGGACCGGATCAGGGATTCCTGGGAGATCCCGGACGCCTGAAACGGATCACCCGGCCACGACGCTTCACCGTCCCCCCCATCCATCCCAGCACCGGATCGCCGGGATCCCCCACCGCCTTCTTGACCCCCATCCGATAGAGGAGATATTCGAGCGGACCCAGAAGGGCATAGAGAAGGATCACCCCGAAGAAGCTCGAGCTGGGATAGAGGAAAAAGGAGAGGGCGACGATCATCACCGTGACGAAGGTCGGCATGGGCTTTCTCAAAAGGTGAACCTCCTTGAAGCTCCGGTACCTGAGGGGGCTCACCATGAGGATCGACACGAGGTAGGTCGCGAGCAGGAAGAATCCCGGAGGAAAGGAGAAGAGATGGGAGAGCGGACCGGTCCGGGCAAGTTCGGCGGAGACCAGGACCAGAGCTCCGGCCGGAATGGGGAGTCCCAGAAAGTACTTGGAGGAGATCTTGGTCGTCATGACGTTGAACCGGGCGAGCCGCAGGGCCCCGCAGGCCAGGAAGAGAAAGGCCGCCGCCATGCCCAGCCGATGGTAGGCGAAGAGGTCGGAGTTGTAGACCAGAAGGGCCGGCGCCGCCCCGAAGCTCACAAGGTCGGCCAGGCTGTCGAATTCGACCCCGAAGGCGCTGGTGGCCCGGGCGAGCCTTGCCACCTTGCCGTCGAGGTTGTCGAAGACGGCGGCGATGAGAATGGCCAGGGCGGCATCCCGCCACCGGTGCTGGAAGCCCGCAAGAATGGAGTAGAAGCCGAAGAACAGATTCCCGGCCGTGAAGAGGTTGGGAAGAATATAGATCCCCCGACCCCGGTGGCGTTCCGGGGCGGGAGTGTCATCATTGCGGTAGGATTCCAAGGACTGTCTCCCCTCCTTTGACCATCTCACCCAGGCGAACGGACAGGGTCGTCCCGACCGGTAGGTCGAGATCGACGCGGGACCCGAAACGGATGAGACCAAAAATCGTTCCTGCCGAAAGAGTGTCGCCTGCCTCGGCATAGCAGAGGATCCGGCGGGCGATCAAGCCCGCCACCTGAACCATTATAACCTGCTCCCCCCCCTTCGTGCGAATCTCGACCCGGTTTCGCTCGTTCTGCTCCGAGGCCTTGTCGAAGGAGGCGTTCAGGAAGGCGCCCGGAAAATAGGTGATCCCGGTCACCGTCCCGTCCACGGGGATCCGGTTTAAGTGGACGTTCAGGACATTCATGAAGATCGAGACCCGGACCCGGCCCGAGACCCGATCGGGGCCAGCCACGACGATCTTTCCGTCGGCGGGGGAGACCACCTGCCCGGGCGGTCCCGGAGGGACCGATCGTGCGGGATTTCGGAAAAAGTTCACCACGAAGGCCGGCAACAGGAGGGAGACCCACCCGATCGGGGCCCACACCCAGAACAGGACCGCTGACAGTCCGGCGGCCGCCAGGACGAAGGGAACCCCCTCCCGGGCCACAGGAGTCCGGAAATGATCGGGACCGACCTTCACAGCCTCATGGCTCCGGCGTTCAATTGCGGCTTCGGTCGACGATGCGCGAGCTCTTCATCCAGGGCATCATGGACCGGATCTCCTCTCCGACCTTTTCGATCGGGTGCTCCCGTCCCTGGCGTTCCAGCGCCTGGAAGACCGGCTTGCCGGCCTTGTTCTCCAGGACAAACTCCCGGGCAAAGACCCCGGTCCGGATTTCGTCCAGGATCTTCTTCATCTCGGCGCGGACCGACTCGTTCACGATCCTCTTGCCCCGGGTGAGGTCGCCGTACCGGGCGGTGGTGCTGATGGAGTAGCGCATGTTGGAGATCCCGCCCTCGTAGATCAGGTCCACGATAAGCTTCACCTCGTGGAGGCATTCGAAATAGGCCATCTCCGGGGCGTATCCCGCCTCGACCAGAGTCTCGAAGCCGGCGGTGATGAGGGCGGACAGGCCCCCGCACAAAACCGCCTGCTCCCCGAAGAGGTCGGTCTCGGTCTCCTCCCGGAAGTTGGTTTCGAAGATTCCCGCCCGGCCTCCGCCGATGGCGCCGGCATAGGAGAGGGCCGTCTCCTTGGCCGATCCGGAGGCGTCCTGGTGGACGGCGATGAGACAGGGAACGCCCGAACCCTTCTGGTATTCGGAGCGGACCAGGTGGCCGGGGCCCTTGGGGGCGACCAGCATCACGTCCACATCGGCCGGGGGCTGGATCTGGCCGAAATGGATATTGAAGCCGTGGCCGAAGGCCAGGGTCATGCCAGGCCTTAGATTCGGGGCGATCTCGTTTTGGTAGACCTCGGCCTGCTTCTCGTCGGGAAGGAGGATCATGACGAGGTCGGCTTTCCGCACGGCGTCGGGAACCGAGGCCGGAACGAAGCCGAAGCCCTCGGCCTTCTTCTTCGAGCTCCCCGACCGGATGCCGATCGTCACGTCGACTCCGGACTCCTTGAGATTCAGGGCGTGGGCATGGCCCTGGCTTCCGAAGCCGATGATGGCCACTTTTTTGGAACGGATCCGCTCGATGTTCGTGTCGGCTTCATAATAGATCGAGGATTTCAAGGACGACTCCATGGATAAAGTGTTTTTTCGTCGGGGAATGAGGGAACGGCAATCAGGCGGGGAGCTCCCCGTCGTGCTTCTGGGTCCGGGTCGCATGGCGGGGCTCCTCCCGGGCGATCGCGATCGCTCCGGAACGGACGAGCTCCTTGATCCCGAGCGGCCGGAGAAGGCCGATCATGGCCTCGATCTTTTCCTCCTCCCCGGTCACCATCAGGGTGTAGGTGGAGGGGGAGGTGTCGACGATATGGGCCCGGAATATCTCCGCGATGCGGAAGGCCTCCTGGCGGTCTTCCGGACGGGTGGTGGTGTTGACCTTGACCATGACCGTCTCCCGGGAGACGAAGGAGGACTCGGAGAGGTCGACCACCTTGATGGTGTCGATCAGCTTGTTGAGCTGTTTGGTGATCTGCTCCACCACCCGGTCGTCTCCCACCGTGACGATGGTCATCTGGGCCACCGAAGGGTCGATCCCCTGCCCCACGGAGAGGCTTTCGATGTTGTAGCCCCGGGCACTGAAGAGGCCCGCCACCCGGGTGAGAACTCCGAAGCGGTTCTCGACCAGGATCTGGATGTGATGCTTCTTCTGGGGAGAGTCGGCATTCATGCGGTGATCACCGCATCCTTCTCCTTGCGGCCGGTCTTCCCTCCCTTCGCCGGCGCCGGGGGAGGAGCCTCGAAGATCATCTCGATGTTCGAGCCGCCGGCCGGAACCATGGGAAAGACGTTTTCCTCGGGGTCGACCATGAACTCCATCAGGACGGGGCCCTTGGTCGAGAGTCCCTTCAGGAGCACCTCCTCGACCTGGTCGGCCCGGGTGGCCCGGAAACCGGCCACGCCGAAGGCCTCCGCGAGCTTCACGAAGTCCGGGCTCTGTCCGATGAAGGAGGAGGAATATCGGCCTCCGTAGAAGAACTCCTGCCACTGTCGGACCATGCCCAGGTACTGGTTGTTCAAGACGATGATCTTCACGGGGATTTCAAGGGAGGCCACGGTCGCCATCTCCTGGATGTTCATCATGAAGCTCCCCTCCCCCGTGACGGCGATGACCCGCCTCTTCGGGAAGGCGCGCTGGGCGCCGATGGCCGCCGGAAAGCCGTATCCCATCGTGCCGAGGCCTCCCGAGGTCAACCAGGTCCGGGGAGTGAGGAACTTGAAGAACTGGGCGGTCCACATCTGGTGCTGGCCCACATCGGTCGAGACGATGCAGTCGCCCCCGGTGAGGTCGAAGGTCTTCTCGATCACGAACTGGGGCTTGATCACCTCCGGATCCTTCCGGTAGGTCAGGGGATGCTCCTCCTTCCAGCCCTCGATCTGCTGATGCCATGGCTCGAGGGGAGCGAGCCCCTCCTCGTCGCGGATCTTCCGGAGGTCCTCGAGAAGGTCGGAGAGGATCAGCCGGGCATCCCCCACGACAGGGACGTCGACTCTGAAATTTTTCCGGATCGAGGTCGGGTCGATGTCGATGTGGATGACCTTCGAATGGGGAGAGAATTCGGCGATCTTCCCGGTCACCCGGTCATCGAAGCGGGCTCCGACGGCGATCAGGAGGTCACAGTGGTGGACGGCCATGTTGGCGGCATAGGTGCCGTGCATTCCCAGCATTCCCATGAAGAGGGGGTGGGTTCCGGGAAAGGCCCCGAGGCCCATGAGCGTGAGGGTGACGGGGATCCGGGAGAGGGAGACAAGTTCGGCCAGCTCCTCGTGGGAATCGGAGGCAATGACCCCCCCTCCGACGTAAAGGACAGGCTTTTTCGCCTTGGCCATCAGCTGGGCGGCCTTCCGGATCTGCCAGCGGTTGCCCTGGACGGTCGGATTGTATCCGCGCAGAGTCAGGGTCTCGGGATACCGGAAATCCCCCCTGTCGGTGATCACATCCTTGGGAATGTCGACAAGAACGGGGCCGGGGCGCCCGGACCTCGCGATATAGAAGGCCTCCTTGACGATCCTCGGAAGCTCGGAGATGGAGCGGACAAGAAAGTTGTGCTTGGTGCAGGACCGGCTGATCCCGACGATGTCCGCCTCCTGGAAGGCGTCGTTTCCGATCATCTTTGTGGGAACCTGGCCTGTGATGACGACAAGGGGAATGGAGTCCATGTTGGCGTCGGCCAGCCCCGTCACGGTGTTGGTGGCACCGGGACCCGAGGTCACGAGGACCACGCCGACCTCCCCTGTCGTTCTCGCGTACCCTTCGGCCGCATGGACGGCCCCCTGTTCGTGGCGGGTGAGGACGACGGAGAGGGAGGGATCCTTGTAGAGAGCATCAAAGACCGGGAGCACCACGCCTCCCGGATATCCGAAAATCTGGGAGACCCGCTCCTTCTTCAGGCACTCGAGGAGCATCTCCGCGCCAGTCATTTTCACCATCTGAGAATCTCCTTGAGGGGGACCTTTTTTGAGGTTCAAAATTAAATTGTAGGAAATAGATGGAAAGGCGGTCAAGTTTTTCATGGCGGGAGGGAAATCCCTGTGGCAGATTTTTGAAGGAGGACGAAAGAGAGATCTGCCGCGAAGGGGGCGTTTTTCCTCATTTCTCCCGTTTTTGGCCCTTGCCAAAAACGATCCGGGTCCATTTTACTCTT
>JAJZGM010000073.1 GCA_021828525.1 Nitrospirota bacterium
ATGCAAAAAGTCTCTCCCCCGAACGGTGGGAAATTTCCTTCTCCATCGCCCTGGCCTATATGGACCAGAAAAAATTTTCCCTGGCCCTGAAGGCCCTCAACAGGGCCGAACGACTCTCGGCCAGGAATCCGATCCTGATCTTCAACAAGGCCATCCTCTACGACCAATGGAACCACAAACGCTACCTGCCGAGGGTCATCGCCCTTCTTAAAAAAACCCTCACCATCGACAAGGGCTTTGCCGATGCCCTCAACTATCTTGGTTACACCGAGGTTATCGAACACGGCGATCTGGTCAAGGCCCGCTACATGATTCTCCATGCCCTGACCGTCGACCCGAAAAACGGGGCCTACCGGGACAGCCTGGGTTGGCTTTATGACCGTCAGGGCCATTACTTGAAGGCAATCCGGGAAGAAACGCGGGCCCTCACCTCCATGCCCCACGATCCCACAGTCCTGGACCACGAGGGGCGAATCGAACATCATCTGGCGATTGAAATCTCTGCCCATCCCCTTTCTTCCGACAGAAAAGCCCTTCTTCTTTCATATCTACTTCTTGCGGGAACCCCGCCCCCCGCCTCCCTTCCGGATTTTCTGCTCTCCCGGTCGCGGGCCCACATGCGGGAATCCATCATGATTCATCCGCTCCGTCACAAGAGGGTGCTTCGATACCTGACCTGGTATGTTCACCAGGACCCGGCCTTCATCGGCGATCTAAGGAAGGCGGTACGCCTCTGGGAGAGGCTCAATCCCCCTTCGGGGCCTCTCAGGATTTACCGGGTGGAGTCGGGTGACACCCTCCAGTCCATTGCGGCCAAGGCTTTGGTTTACGGCTCTCCGCGCTACTGGCGTATTCTCGAGAAGGCCAACCGGTCTATTATCACCAATCCGAACGACCTGCCTTGGGGGACGGTCCTGACGATTCCCCCGTTCACGCCCTCCCAGAGAACCGTCCGGAAATCCCGCCGCGGAGCCTCGACGATTCCGACAGGAGGGCTCCTTTTTCCGGGGTCCGCCCGGATTATTCACCCTTATGACACGGATGCCGCCTGACCATGATCTCCGTTCCCTTCTTCGACCTGACACGCCAGTACGCCACGATGGAAAAGGAAATTCTGGAGGCAATCCTTCCCCTCTTGAAAAGTCAGCAGTTCATTCTTGGACCTGCCGTCTCCGAGTTTGAAGGCCAGTTTGCCAACGCCTTCGGACTCTCCCGGGCGGTGGGAGTCTCCTCGGGGACCGATGCGCTCGTCCTCTCCCTTGTCGCCTCGGGACTCCTGCCCGGGCAGGGGGTTCTTGTCCCCTCCTTCACCTTCTTTGCCTCCGCCAGTGCAATCTCCCTGGCCGGTGGAACTCCCGTATTCCTCGATGTCGATCCCTCGTCTTTTCTCATGACCCCTGCGATTCTCGACCGGTTTCTGCGAGAGGAGACCCGTCCCGGACCGGGGGACCGCCCGGTGACCCGACGGGGGAACCATCTTATTTCTGGCCTCATGGCGGTGCACCTTTACGGGCAGATGGTGGACATGGAAGAACTCTATCGGGTGGCCCGCTCCCATGGCCTCTGGATCGTCGAGGACGCCTGCCAGTCAGTCGGGGCACGCCACTCAGACCGGTCTCCCGGCTTCTTCAGCAATGCGGCGGCCTATTCTTTTTTTCCGACAAAAAATCTTGGCGGGGCAGGGGACGGGGGCATGGTGACGACTGAAAACCCTGATATTGCGGATCATATTCTCAGACTTCGCGTCCACGGCAGCCGGAAACGGTATGAGCATGAGGAGATGGGGTACAATGCCCGGCTTGATGCCCTCCAGGCACGGATTCTTTCGGTCAAGCTCTCCCGTCTGGGGGAATGGACCGCGCGACGGCGGAAATTGGCAGATCGCTACAACGAGGCCTTTCGCGACCTCCCGGGAATGGCTATCCCCGTTACGCAACCTGAATGCCTTCACGTTTACCATCAATATACCCTCCGGATCGAAGGAGAAGGCCGCCGGGACTCCCTCAGGAACTTCCTTTCAGAACGGGGAATCGGCTCGGAGGTCTATTACCCGATTCCGCTCCATCGCCAGGAGGCCTTCGCCGAACTCATGCCGGGGACTCCTCCCCTCCCGGTTTCGGAGAGGCTTTGCCGTGAGGTGATTTCTCTGCCGGTATTTCCGGAGCTGACTGACAATGAGCAGGAAAGGGTCATCGACGCAGTCCGCGCCTTTCTGGGATGACAGTCTCTTTCCCGAAGGTCCGGTCCTCTTCGTGGTGGGAACCGATACCGGCGTGGGAAAGACCTTGTTTGTGGAGTCGTTGATCCGGAGCGCCCCAGACAGAAACAGGCTCCGGATTGTTAAGGCCGCCCAGACCGGGGCAGGGGAAGAACGGGACCTCGACCGTTATCTCCGGGCCGGAATCTCGCACGAACAGGTCTGGGAGGGATATTCCTTTGCCCGGCCCCTTGATCCGATGACCGCTGCACGACTTGAAGGCCGCTTCGTTGATCCGGATTTTCTTGCAGACCGGATCAGGCATCTTCACGATGGGGGATACAGGGTCATCGTTGAGGGATCGGGAGGGATCCTGAGCCCTTTCTTTCCAGACGGCACCGGCATCCTCTCCATATTTTTACGTCTGGGACGTCCCCTCAATCTCCTTCTTGTCTCCCACCCCCACCTGGGAACGCTCTCTGGCACACTGGCCGCAGTCCGGATTCTCCGGGAGGAGGGATACCCTCCCCGGGCCCTGGGGCTCTGCCCACGTCCGGGTGTCAGCGACTTGGCCTCGACCCTTAACCCCGAGACCCTCCGGACCCTTCTCTTTCCGTTGCCGGTCATCATGCTGTCTCCGGAACTGTCGGACTGAAGGCAACGCGGAGGGGGCCGCTTCTCCCCTTCATCACCTTTGCGATCGGGACATTCTTCCCGGCCGGATGGCAGGGGCCCCTGACACGGGGGCATTCCCTGCGGCAAGAGCCTGGACCAGACGATCAGGTTCTGGCAGGGAGAGAGTCCCCTGGCCCTCATTTCTTGCAGGCTGAAGTGATATGACCATCAGGGGGACAGGCTGCACCCGGGGGAGTGGTTGGGGGCGTTCAGATGAGATCGATCCAGACGGGGGCATGATCAGAGGGACGGTCGTTCTTTCTGATGTGACGGTCTATCCCGGCGTCCTTCAGGGATTGACAAAGAGTGCGCGAAGTCAGGATGAGATCGATCCTGAGACCCATGTTCCGGCGGAACATCCCTTGCCGGTAATCCCACCAGCTGAAATGTCCCTCTTCCGGATGAAGGAGACGGAAGGCGTCGTCGAAATAGTCGTTCATGAGGGCTGAGAGTGCCGCCCGCTCGTCCGGGGAGAGAAAGATCTGTCCGGCGAGGGCCGGATCCCAGGCGTCACGGTCCTCGGGAGCGATATTGAAGTCTCCGAGGACGACGATTCGGGGATGGCGCGCCCGTTCGTCTTCCAGAAGGCGGGCGAGATGGGAGAGCCAGAGGATCTTGTAACGGTACTTGTCAGTCCCAAGATCCTGTCCGTTGGGAACATAGACATTGATCACCCGGAGATCTCCCACCGTGGCCCCGAGAATACGGCATTCCGGATCTTCCCATCCTGGAAATCCCCGAATCGGGTCGGAGACGGGGGCCCTGGCAAGAATGGCCACCCCATTGTAGGTGGGTTGGCCCCGGAAGAGGGCATGATATCCGGCCTTTCCGAACTCCTCCCCGGGAAAGCGGCTGTCGACAACCTTGGTCTCCTGGAGACAGAGAATGTCGGGACTCCGCTCCCTGATCCAGTCCAGGACCTGGGGGAGCCGGACCGGCAGGGAGTTCACGTTCCATGTGGCGATTTTCACCGCCGCTCCTTCCGGTCTAGAAATGGGTCCGGTGGGTCTGCTGGTTCCCGAACCCGTGCCATTTGAGAAGGCTGGTGGCCGCATCGACGGCCAGGTCCATGATGCCGAGTTCGGTCATCTTCTCCGAAAGAAGGAGGATGAACTCGACCCCGGAGCCCATGGGACCCTTGCCGTTTTGAGCAATCTTCACAACCTCCTGGGGAACGATCTTTCCGATATAGTCGGGATGATTCCGGTCAGAGATAAAGAAGTAGGCCTCCTCGGCCGATTGTCCATTGACGATGATGGTGCTCTCACGGAGTAGGTAATGGTCCCCGTGACGCCGGGTCAGGGAGTCCAGCACCTCTTCCTCCTCTTCCTCGGGAACCAGATAGGCGATTCCTGTGCAGTCGCCGGCTGTTTCGAGGCCCAGTCCCGGGGAAGGAGCCTCGGGGGAGCCGTACCTTTCGGTGAGAAAATGGTTGAAAGCCCGATGGTGTTCTTCCAGGAGGGCCTTCTGTCGGGACTGGAAGTTGAAGGGAAAGTCCCACATCAATTGATCATAGGTGAAAATCCATGCCATTGTTCCTCCGTTCAGCCCCGTCAGGCCATGAAAGGATTATTGGGGAAGGGGAGCATTTTCAGGCCCCCCTTCCGAGTAACTCTCCGATTCCAAGGGAAATCCTCCGCTTTCGACCTCCCGGCGAAACTCCGAAATGGCCCGGACGGCTTCCTTCCCGCCCCGGGAAAAGGGGCGGACAAAGCGCGGGAGACTCTCCCCTTGGGTCCACCCCAAAAGGTCGTGGATGACCAGGACCTGTCCGTCCGTATGGGGACCCGCCCCGATCCCGATGACAGGAACATCAAGTTCGGAGGTAATCCGTTTTGCAAGCTCCAGGGGAATCCCTTCCACGACCAGGGCAAAAACCCCCGCCTGCGCCAGGGCGCGGGCATCGGCAAGGATGGACTCTCCTTCGGATGAACTCCGTCCCTGGACCCGGAATCCCCCCATGGCGTGAACCCTCTGGGGCAGAAGGCCGACATGTCCCATGACCGGTATCATGGATGAGACAAGTGCCCGGACGGTGGGAGCATAGTCCTTTCCCCCTTCAAGCTTGACAGCCTGGGCGCCCCCTTCCTTGACCAGCCGTCCGGCCTCCCTGATGGCGACCTCGATCGAGGGTTGATAGGAAAGAAAGGGCATGTCGCTCACCAGGAGGGCCGCTCCCCGAAGGCCACGGGAGACCATTTGGGTGTGGTAGACCATCTCGGATACGGTCACGGGAAGGGTGGAGTCATGTCCCTGGACCACCATTCCGAGAGAGTCCCCCACGAGGGCGATGTCGATTCCGGCTTCCCGGAGAAGGCGTCCGTGGAAGGCATCGTAGGCGGTGACCATGGAGATCGGCGGCCCGGTCGTCTTTCTCCGGATAAGCCCCGGGATGGTGGGGGGGGAAGGGGCGTCCACAGGGACCGTCAGAGACCGGCCAGTTCGAGGATAGCCGGTATATGTTCCTCCGCTCCCACGGTCATGATGTGGACCCCGCTGACCAGGGATGAGACAGACTTGATCGTTTCGGCGGCGATCCGGATTCCCTCCTCGATCCGTTCCTCCCGGGAACAGGACTCGAGGCGGGCGATCAGGGACGACGGAACCCGGATACCGGGAACTTTTTCATTCAGGTAGCGGGCCATGGCGGGCGATTTCAGCAGAATGATTCCGCCGATGACCGGAACGCCGAAGGGACGGGCAAACTCCATGAAACGGTCCAGCCTGTCCGTGTCAAAGACCACCTGTGTCTGAAAGAAGCGTGCCCCGGCATCGAACTTCTCCTCGAACCTTTTTTTCTCTGTACTCAGATCCCCTTCGGGAGAGGTGGCGGCTCCGGGAAGAAGATCGGTCGGTCCGCTCAGATCCTTCCCGGCGAGATCGCTCCCTCCGTTCAAGAGCGTGATCGCCCGGATAAGCTCGGGGGAGGTGAGATCGAAGACCGGCTTGGTCTCCGGATGATCTCCGATGGCTGCCGGATCTCCGGAAAGGCAGAGAACCTGCCGAATCCCGAGGGAGGACATTCCGATGATGTCAGACTGGAGGGCCAGCCGGTTCCTGTCCCTCAGCGTGAGCTGAACGATCGGATCGATCCCGATGGTCTTGAGATGAAGGCCCATGGCGAAGGGACACATCCGCATCACGGCGGTCTGGTTGTCGGTGACGTTCATGGCGTGGATCCGGCCCTTGAGTGGCAGGATCTTTCGGAGGAGGTCGCCGGTCTCCGTTCCCTTGGGTGGCGAACATTCGGCGGTGATCAGGAATCGTCGTTCTGCCAGGGCCTGGCGAAAGGTCAAGGGATTCTCCTCGGGTTACTGGGTGAGTCCGGTATGGGCGCGATAGGCATCAATGGT
This sequence comes from Nitrospirota bacterium, assembly GCA_021828525.1. Lineage (GTDB taxonomy): Bacteria > Nitrospirota > Leptospirillia > Leptospirillales > Leptospirillaceae > UBA4572. The sequence goes on from JAJZGM010000073.1 coordinate 6,226, forward strand.
GTTGTCGAGCAAAGTGGCGATGGTCATGGGGCCGATCCCGCCAGGAACGGGTGTGATCGCCCCCGCGACCTGCCGGGCCTCCTCGAAGAGGACATCTCCTTTGAGTTTGCCATCGGACCCGCGCGATATGCCGACATCGATCACTGTTGCTCCCGGCTTGATATAATCCCGGCCGATCATTTCGGGTCGCCCGAGGGCGGCGACCAGGATGTCAGCCTGGCGTGCCTGGGCGACGAGGTCGGGAGTCTTGCTGTGACAGACGGTCACGGTCGCATCCCGGTTCAAAAGGAGAAGGGCCATGGGCTTGCCCACGATCAGGCTCCGGCCAATCACGACGGCGTGCATTCCAGAGATCTTGATTCCGGAGCGG
>JAJZGM010000074.1 GCA_021828525.1 Nitrospirota bacterium
CGGATCCCTGGCCGGCACAGAGGGGATTCCTCCGGCCGCGACTCTCCAGAACCTCCTCTCCCTTTCCGCCAATCTCCTCCTTCCCATCGACGAACTGGTCAGACGGCGCTCCCCCTGGCTCCTGCCCTCCCTGGACCGGATCGAAGCCATCGCGGCCCGCTACCGGACGGCCAAGGAGCAGTACCGGGTCCTGGACTTCGACGATCTGCTCGTCCTCTGGCTCAGGCTCCTCGAGGAGAGCCCGGGAACATTGGAGCTTCTGAGGGACCGCTTCCGCCATGTGCTCGTGGACGAATACCAGGATACCAATCCCCTCCAGTCCCGGATCCTCGACCGCCTGGCGGAAGAGCACCGGAACCTGTTCGTTGTGGGCGACGACAGCCAGAGCATCTACTCCTTCCGGGGCGCGGAGATCGACAACATCCTCACCTTCCAGGACCGGTATCCCGGAGCGCGCCTCTTCCGTCTCGAGAAGAACTACCGTTCCACCCCGAACATCCTGAACCTTGCGAACCGGATCATCCTTCACAACCAACGCCAGATTCCCAAGACCCTCTATTCTCCCCGGCCCTCCGCCGACCATCCGGTCCTGGTGCGCATGTTTTCCGACGCCGACCAGTCCCGATTCGTGGTCCGGACCATCGAAGAGAAGCTGGACCGGGGGGCGGAGCCGGGAGAAATCGCCGTCCTCTACCGGGCCCATTATCTCTCCCTTCCCCTCCAGATCGCCCTCTCCCGCAAGCGGATCCCCTTCCATCTCACCAGCGGCCTCAAGTTTTACGAACAGGCCCACATCAAGGACATCCTGGCCTTTCTCCGCGTCCTTGAAAACGCCCGGGACCAGGCGGCCTGGAAGCGCCTTCTCCGGATGGTTCCCAAGGTGGGGAGAAAGACCGCAGAAAAGATTCTCTTCCATCTCGCGGGGGAGGGGCGCCCCCTTCAGGCCCTTGCCGATCCGCCCTTCCTCAAGGTCTTTCCGGGCGGGGTCCGGGGAGGCCTTGCGACAATGGGGGAACGCCTGGCCGATCTTGCCAGGATGAAGGAAGAGGACCCCGGGAATGTGGCGGGTCTTATCGGGAAGATCCTTGAAACCGGCTATCAGGAACTCATCTACGAAACCTTCGAGGACCCCGAATCCCGGGTGGCTGACATTCTGGCTCTCGCCTCCCAGATCCCTCCGGAGGGAGATCTCTCCCTCTTTCTGGCCGAACTTGCCCTGCTCGATGCCGGGTCGGAAGAGGCAGAGGCGGGAGAGCGGGCAAACCGGATCGTCCTCTCCACCATCCATCAGGCCAAGGGCCTCGAGTGGGACACGGTCTTTCTCCTCTCGCTCAACGAGGGGGTCTTCCCCTCCAACAAGTCGAAGGATATCGAGGAACAGCTCGAGGAGGAGCGGCGGCTCTTCTATGTAGCGGTGACCCGGGCCCGCCAGGACCTCTTTCTCTGCGTTCCCTCCGTGACGGGATACGGAGGCGGATCCCCGATGCCTCCCTCCCGGTTTCTTTCGGAAATCGGAGACGAGCATGTCACGGAAAGGATTTACAATGCCTGGGACGATTGACCCTCCTGACGGGGATCCTGACTCCCGGGGAGGCTCGGGCTCCGATTGCCTGAATGTGAACGGGATCGGGGCGCCTCCATGAGAGAGGTAACCCAAAGACCGGGTCTCTCCGCCGCCACCGCTCCTTTGCAGACGACCCCGCCTGTCAGCCCAAGCGCCAGAGGCTGTTTTTCCCGTCAGGGGATCCTCCCGGTCCCCTTCTTTGGGTCGAAGAGACTCCCGGGGCCCGGGGGAGAAGAGTCTCCGGGAAAAAGACGGATGGGAGGCCCGGATCCGGCTCCCTGAGCCGGGCATGGGGGGTCCCTTGCTCCCCCGGCAGCTTTTGGAGAAGATGGAACGGGATCAGGGAGACGCTCCCTGATCCCGGGGACGGACTTCGCGTCACATTCGACTTTGTCACACGATCACCCCGATGATGCCGATTGGCCGGCCAAGGAGCCTGTCGGCCCAAATCCAAGAGGACCCTGATGACCGGAAACGGGGACAAGCAGTTCGTACATCTTCATCTCCACACCCAGTACAGCCTTCTCGACGGGGCCAACAAGATCGACCCGCTGATGGAGAAGTGCCGGAGGCTTGGCATGCCGGCCGTGGCCATGACCGACCACGGCAACCTCTTCGGGGCCATCGAATTCTTCAATGCGGCGAAGAAGCACGGCATCAAGCCCATTTTGGGATGCGAGATCTATGTCACCCCCCGTTCCCGCTTCGACCGGGAGGATCTCTTCATGCCCCCCGGGGGACCCCATGGGGGCAAGAAGATCAACAACGCCTCCTTCCATCTGATCCTTCTCGCCGAAAACCGCACCGGATACGAGAACCTCCTCAAGATCGTCTCGCTGTCACACCTCGAGGGCTTCTACTACCGGCCCCGGGCCGACTACGAGCTGCTTTACCGCCATCGGGAGGGCCTCATCGCCCTCTCCGGATGCCTCAAGGGGCAGGTCTCCTATTTTCTCACGCGGGGGGAACGGGACCGGGCGCTGGCCACGGCCGATGTCTTTCGGAACATCTTCGGACGTGACCGGTATTTCTTCGAAATGCAGGCCAACGGCCTCGAGGAGCAGCGGATCGCAAACCGGGAGCTCCTGTCGCTTGCCCGGGAGATGCAGATCCCGATCGTCGCCACCAACGACTGCCACTACCTCGACCGGGAAGATGCCCTTCCCCACGACATCCTCCTCTGCCTCCAGACCGGCAAGACCCTCGACGACCCGAACCGCCTGAAATTCGGCGCGGAGGAGTTCTACATCAAGGAGCCCCGAGAGGTCATCGAGGCCTTCCGGGAAATCCCCGAGGCGGTTGAGAACACCCTCCGCATTGCCGAAAGGGTCGACCTCTCCCTCGACCTCAAGAGCACCTACATGCCCGAATACATTCCCGACCTGGGGGAGGTGGACCTTCCGGTCGACGAGCTCTTTGCCGAAAAAAGCCGGGAGGGCCTCAAGCGGCGCTTTGAGGAGACAGACCTTCCTCCGGAACGCCAGGAGGTCTACCGGGCCCGTCTCGAGCGGGAGATCGGGGTGATCCGTGCCATGGGCTATGCCGGCTATTTTCTGATCGTCTGGGACTTTATCAGGACGGCCCGGGAACGGGGGATCGCCGTGGGGCCGGGGCGTGGGTCGGCGGCCGGATCGCTGGTCGCCTGGTCGCTCCGGATCACCAATATCGATCCCATCGTCTTCGGCCTTCTTTTCGAACGGTTCCTGAATCCCGAACGGGTGAGCCTTCCCGACATCGACGTGGATTTTTGCATGAACCGCCGGGGAGAGGTGATCGACTATGTGACGAAGAAGTACGGCCCGGACAAGGTCTCCATGATCGCCACCTTCGGAACGATGGGGGCCAAGGCCTCCATCCGAGACGTCGGTCGGGTGCTCGGCATGACCTATGCCGAGGTGGACAGGGTGGCCAAGATGATCCCCACCGCCCTTGAGATGACCCTGGAAAGGGCGCTCAAGGAGAACAAGGACTTTGCGGAGCTGCGCGAAAAGGATCCCGCCATCGACCGGCTGGTCACCCTTTCGATGAAGCTCGAGGGAATCACCCGCCATGCCTCGATCCATGCCGCCGGGATCGTCATCTCCCAGGACTCCCTCTCGAACCATGTCCCTCTCATGAGGGGAGCAGGCGGGGAGACGGTCACCCAGTTCACCAAGGACGACGTGGAGAAGGTCGGACTGGTGAAGTTCGACTTCCTGGGACTGACAACCCTGACCTTAATCGAGGACGCCGTCCGGCGCATCCGGGACCACACCCCGGCCTTCGACATCGACCGGATTCCCTTGGACGACCCGGAGACCTACCGCTTTCTCTGTACGGGAAAGACCCTGGGAATCTTCCAGCTTGAATCCCGGGGAATGACCGACCTCCTGGTCAAGCTGGCCCCCGAGCAGTTCGAGGACATCATCGCCCTGCTGGCCCTCTACCGCCCGGGCCCCATCAACTCCGGCATGGTGGACGACTTCATCAAGCGAAAGAAGAACCCGAAGGAGATCGTCTACGAGCATCCCGACCTCGAACCTCTTCTCCGGGAGACCTACGGGGTCATCGTCTACCAGGAGCAGGTGATGCAGATCGCCAATGTCCTGGCGGGATTCTCCCTGGGAGATGCCGATCTCCTCCGGCGGGCGATGGGAAAGAAGAAGCCAGAAGAGATGGCCAAGATGAAGGACCTCTTCGTCTCCGGAGCGGTCGCGCGGACGATTCCCCGGGAGAGGGCCGAGCACATCTTCGACCTCATGGCCTACTTCGCCGGATACGGATTCAACAAGAGCCACAGTGCCGCCTACGCCCTCATCTCCTACCAGACGGCCTACCTCAAGGCCCACTACCCGGTCGAGTTCTGGGCCGCCCTTCTGACCAACGCCCTCGACGACACCGACAAGATCGGCACCTTCCTGGCCGGGGCCCGGGAACTCGACATCCGGGTTCTCTCCCCCGACATCAACGAAAGCCTCTTCGACTTTACCGTCCTTCCGGAGCGGACCATCCGGTTCGGACTGGGGGCGGTGAAGAATGTCGGGAAACAGGCGGTGGAGGCGATTCTTGACATACGGCAGGAGTCGGGACCCTACAAAAACTTCCCCGATTTCATGAAGCGGATCGACGGACGGCGGGTCAACCGGCGGGTCGTCGAGGCCCTCGTCAAGGCCGGGGCCTTCGACAGCCTGGGGGTCGGGCGGGCCGAGGCGATCGCCAACATCGACCCCCTTCTTTCCTGGGTGGCCGGCCAGAAGAAGCCTCGGAAGTCGACCATGGCCAAGCTCTTCCGGGAATTCGACCATAAGACCGAAGAACCGGCTCCCTGGACCCCGTCCCCCGAGTGGGACGAGAAGACCCTCCTCCGGGAGGAGCGGGAGGCGCTCGGGTTCTATCTCTCGCGCCACCCCCTCACCGCCTATGCCGGCCTTCTGCTCGAACTCGACTGTCCCACGCTCTCGGATCTTGACGAGATGACCGAGGGAACCACCGTCTCCGTCTTCGGCATCCTCTCCCAGGTGAAAGAGATCAAGACCAAAAAAGGGGACCGGATGGCCCAGCTCCAGCTCATGGACTTCGAGAAGACCGTCGAGATAGTCCTTTTTCCGGACATCTTCCAGAAAAACGAGTCGGCCCTCGTGATCCAGGCGCCGCTCCATGTGACCGGCTCCCTTGAGAGGAACGACTTCGGCACCAAGATCCGGGCCACAAGAGTGGCCACTCTCGACCAGATCTCCGAGGTTCTCTACCGCATGGTCGCGATCCGCCTCCGGAGCGACGGACTCAAGAGGGAGGATCTCGACGACCTCCGGCTGATTCTCCGGGAATTTCCCGGCCCCGTTCCCTCCCTTCTCGAACTTGAGGAGGTCGCAACCCCGCGGGGGATCCACCTGATCCCGACCCGGATCAATGTCTCACCAAAGGAGGCGCTGCTCTCGCGCCTCAAGGGGAGGTTCGGCCCCTATTCCGTCACGCTTCACAAGGAGATCGATCCCGCACTGGCAAAATACCTGGTGACCCAGAAAAGAAATAACGGATCCCGGGCCGGATGAGCCAAAACCGAGGTCAGGGGTTGATCCTCCGGTTTGGATCCGGCCCACAGGGGGCAGGAAGGAGCGATGACTGCCTCACTCCGCCTCGTACCCCTCCTCCCGGATGGTGGCCACCAGAACATCCCTCGGAACCTCCCCGGAGACGACCGCCTCTCCTTTTTCCAGTGAAACCTGGACATCCAGAACTTCCGGAATCTCCCGAAGGGCCTTAGTCACCGCCATCACGCAGTGGTTGCAGGTCATTCCCGAGACCTTGAGAATTGTTGTCACCGTCGCTCCTTATTTTTGAGGTCATTGAGAATGGGGGTCGGCTCCCGTCACCGGAGGATTGAACCGGCCGAGTCTCAGGCTGTTTCCGACGACGAAAACGCTCGAGAGCCCCATGGCCCCTCCTGCCAGCATGGGATCGAGACCGATCCCGAAAAACGGCCGGAAAACCCCTGCGGCCAAGGGAATCAACAGGATATTGTACAGAAAGGCCCACACAAGATTCATCCGGATCGTCCGCATTGTGGCCCTTGAAATCTCGAGCGCCAGGAGCACCTTCCCCAGCCCCTGCCCCGAAAGGGTGATATCGGCCGTTTCAATGGCGACATCGGTGCCGGAACCCAGGGCCATTCCCACACTCGCCGCCGCCAGGGCAGGTCCGTCGTTGATCCCGTCTCCCACGAAGGCGACCCGCCGCCCTTTTTGGACGAGCCCCGCCACCAGCCCCCCCTTTTCCTCGGGCGAGACCCGGGAGAAGATCTCCCCGATCCCGAGCTCCTCCCCCACGGCCCGGGCGACATCCGCCCCGTCCCCGGTCACCATTCCCACCCGGATCGATTTCTCCTTCAGGGCAGACACGATCCTCCGGGCCTCCGGGCGAACCGGGTCGGCCACCCCGAAGAGGGCGACGACCTTTCCGTCACAGGCGACAAAGAGGGGGGTGAGAGCCTGGGATTCCAGGGAGGCGGCCTCCCGGAGAAAACCCCCCGG
>JAJZGM010000075.1 GCA_021828525.1 Nitrospirota bacterium
CCCCCCCCAGACTGGCCTCCGTGACCGTCAATGTTCCCGTCGGACTGGAAAAGGGATTTTCAAAACGTCTGTCTTCGCTTCCAGCGACCGCCATCAATCCGGATGTTCCGGTGTACCGGGTCGAGTCAGGAGACTCGCTTTGGTCCATTGCGCACAGGTTTCATGTTCCCCTTCGGGAGTTGATTGCCGTCAACCATCTCTCCTCCCGTCACCTCAGCCTTCGGCAAAAGCTGGTCATTCCTGTCACCGGGAACACTCGCTCGGTTCGTCTGGCGTCAAGGAGATTCTCTCACCACCGCTATGCTGGATGGATCGACCACCGGATCAGACGGGGTGACTCGCTTTACCTTCTTGCCCATCATTACCGAACTTCGGTAAGGGAGATACTGGCGAAGAACCATCTTCGCTCCTCCCGAATCCTGAGGGTAGGTGATCATATCATGATCCCTTCCCGATAGATTCTTGGCCTCAGAGGGACTTCTCCCTTCGAGACCTCCTCTAAGCTTAGGACTCTTCCCGATTCTCTTGACAAGCATGAATGGAAGATATAAAATACCGAATGTGGGGACCTATAAAGGATATCTGAAGTAATTGTTCCTGAGGGGGCATTGCTAAAAGGATACATCCCCATGCAAAGTAACAATAATTGTTTCAACCGGAGGTATTCGCATGGCAAAAGGTAAAGTCAAATGGTTCAACGCCAACAAGGGTTACGGGTTCATCTCCCAGGAGAACGGTGAGGACATCTTCGTTCACTATTCTGCCATCCAGACTCAGGGTTTCAAGACCCTCGACGAAGGACAGGCTGTGGAGTTTGAGATCACCCAGGGCCCGAAGGGACCGCAGGCGGCCAACGTCACCAAAGATTAGGCTGTCGAGGAGGGTGTAAGACTGATGTTCCTGAGGCGTCTTTTATCATCTAGGTAATAACAGTACCTTAAGGTTGAAAAGAACGGCAAGGATCAAAAGTCATTATACATACTCTTTTGATACTATTATCAAAAGGAGAGCCCCGAAAGGGGTTCTCCTTTTTTTTCGTCCATCAATCCCGGCGAGGGATAATCCATGAGCCATGGAAGACGTTTTTCGTCTGCAGGATTCACTCTTCTCGAAATCATGGTGGTTCTCTTCCTCATCACTCTTGTGGCCCTGATCATTGCACCAAAACTCTCCTTTCACAAATCCTCGACTCTTGCCGGGATGACAAGAAGGATCGTAAGGGAAATCCGTGAACTCCAGTGGGAGGCTATTTCGAGACAACGGATGGTTCGTCTTGAATATGACCTGGATCGGGGGCGCCTATCCGCAAGCGAGCTCGCTCCCTCCGGCAACCTGCTCTCACTCGGCGGCCCGGAACTTAAGGGCTATCGCTTGCCTAAGGGGATCCACCTCTCTCAAGTCAAAGTCCTTCATGAAGGAAAGGTGACTGACGGAAAGACCTTCACACAGTTTTTTCCAAGCGGATCAGTGGAATCCACGACAATTTTCCTGACCGGCCGGAAGGGCGGACGGTTGACTATCGTTATTCGTCCCATTACGGGGCGAATTCAGGTCTTTGCCGGAGAATACCGGGAGGAAAAGTTGCCCCCCTTTTACGGGCCCCCTGCCGGGGAAATCCCATCACTTGAGGATGACGGTGACTAGTAAGGCCCGGGTGGAAAAGGGGAAAGACGGTGGGTTTACTCTGATCGAAGTCATGGTCGCCCTCTTCATCTTTTCAGTGGCAGTGCTGACCCTTCTTGCCGCCCGCGCCCAGACTGTCCGGTTGAACGATGAGGTCCGGCTCAGGGTTCGGATGGTCGATCTTGCGAACATGAAGCTTGCTGAAATCGTAGCTCGTGGATTCGTTCCCCCAGGAACCCTGACGGGGCGCTTCAAACCGCCCTATCGTGACTACCGATGGGTCGAGGTCGTCTCATCCTCCCCACTTCCCATCGTCCGGCAAGTTCGACTGACCGTCCGGCATGGTACGGGCCCAGAAGCCCGCTCCTTCTCCCTGGTGACTTATGTCTCAAACATCCCCTGAGCCCCTTCCGGGGCCTTCAGGCGCCCCCGAATCCTCCGATGCGGGATTTACCCTGATGGAGGTGCTGGTTGCCTTCGGGATCCTTTCGGTCATCTTGGGCCTTCTTTTCGTGGCGATTCACCAGACCGAACGGACAATCGCCTCGGTTGATTCCGGAAGCCGCTTTGAACGAAAGATGGAAATCATCCGGTATCTGTTGCGTGAAGAACTTCTGGGAGCCTATCTGAATCCGAATGATCCTTTGACAACCTTCATCGGCTTTCCCAACAGGGAACACAACAGGGAGACGGACTCCCTTCTTTTCACGACTCTGGCCCAGACACGGCTGAGCCAATCCTCTCCCGTTTCCCATCTCGAAGGGATCCAGTATCTTCTCTTCAAGAGCTCTGGCTCTGATCTCTTTACCCTTGTCCACGAACAGAATACCAATCTTCTTTCCTACGGGACCCAGGCTGTCATTCCCGAAAAGCTTCTAGGACATGTCTGGTCTCTCAGAATCCGGTATTTCGACGGAATGCTCTGGACTGACCGTTGGAATTCGATTCAAAGCCATGCGCTTCCGCTATTAACAAGATTCGATATTGTCGTTGTGGATGCCAAAGGGAAAAAGAGGATTTTTTTTGAAGAGGTCCAGATACCTCAGACGACGCTTAATCAAAATCAGGGAGGGGGAAATGAAATCCCGGAGGGATCCGGGTCCACCGGGAACTAGGAACGTTCGGGGTGGCCGGATTGTGGATCTTGTTCCTTGAGGGTGTGGTGAGCCAGTTCCTTGAAATCATTCCAGCAAGACGAGCAGATGTATAATCCCGCTTCCCGACTGGATGTCACGGTTGAAACCCGGTCACAAATCTCGCACTCGACAAGGAACGTTTTTGCATTCTGCATAAACGCCTCGCTTTCTTTGGTGCGTATCAAATTCTAACGGGGAATGTCGGGTCCTGTCAAATGATCCCAGGAATAGGGGTGGGTAATGCCCGGGGAAGAGGTTTTCCAAAGCGTCGATTTGTTTCATTATTCAAGTCTATAGGAAACCTGAGAGTGCTGAGGGATCCTCCTGAGAACAGGATCTCCGCCGGAAGACGGGTCAGAGATGGAATCCCAGTGCCAGCGGGAAGTAGAGGAAGGTCCCGTTTCCGTAGCTTGTTCCAGGAATGATGGCAATTTTGAATTCGGCGAAGACCCTCGTAAAGGAGTAACCGACTCCGATGTCATAATAGGACTGGGTCGAAGAGCTTCCTGGATAGAAGGATGGCGCGATCCCTATATCTGCGACACCGTAGAAGTCCCCCGGAGATCCTTCGGTGAAACGGTACCCTGCCCCGGCGGAAATGGGCAGAAGAAAAATACCGGGAGCGACGAAATTGACGACCTGGATACCGCCGCGCACGAATAGGGAACCGGTGACGAAGGCGTTCCAGTCCACCCCGGCTCCCCATCCCTGGCCAAAGGAGTAGGGGGCATTGGAACCCGGAACCGCCCCCGGTATATACTCTCCGAAGATGTCTGGAAGGGCATCGGCAAACACTGCGGTTGATCTTCCGGGGCCACTCGGGAGAAGAAGGGAGGCAAGAAGCGCCATGGCAAAAAGACTTCGAAGAGCGAATGTTTTTTTAATGAGAAGCTCCTTTGAGAAGGGTTTTTTCTTCCGTTTTTTCCCTTCATTGGCAGGGGAAAAACGGAGGGCGAAACGGCCGGGAGTCATAATTCTTCTATTCCTAACGCTTCTCACCTTTTTTTTCAAGGGAGCGCAACCTCTGTGGGCGGACAGTTCAAACGGGGTGAATCCGGGAGGAAACCCCTTCATGCCGATGATGGGCTCCTTTGGGGGAGGGAGCAACCAGCCCTTCAAACCGATCCGGTCGGGAATTCTTCGCTATCCCGAACAGGGCCACCAGATGACCCCTGATCCTGACCAGTGCCGGGCTTTTCATTACAACTCAAACCCTCCCAGTTCGGGACTGATGACCCATACCTATATTTCGCGGAACGATCTGGAATATGCCCAGCTGTCACCCTGCACAATTGTCAATGTCATCCACCGCGGTAACGTCATTATTTTTTATGACCCCACCCGTATGACTCCGGCATCATTGGCCACTCTCCACGGCATTGCCAGCAGTGATGCTTCATCCGATGGATTTTCGCAGCAGCAGAAAATCGGCTATGCCGTGATCCTTGTAAAGTCCCGCTTCAGGGATCCGATCGTTCTTTTGGCCTGGCGCCGGATTCTCCCGCTCTCCACCCTCGACAGGATAAAGATGAACCTCTTCCTCTCCCGGTATCGGGGTCAGATTGCCCGAAACAAATGACGGAAATTTTTCCAGGTCAGAATCTTGGGTGAAGGGCTTCTGGGCTGGATTTTCCGGGAGCCCCTGTCAGGGGAGGCGGGGAAAGATTCTCTCGATGGGGACCATTGTGATAGAATGCTTCCTAGGAGTTGTTGCGGCAAACCTCACGAGGAGCCTCAAAAAATGGCGGGACCGTGAACCAGAATGCCTTTCTCCTGTTGTATCTTCTCCCGATCGAAGGATGTCGTCAGCGTCTGGGGTTCAGGCCGGGGAAAATCTTGCCGGTTCCAGGAAGTTCTTCCCGGTCCTTGGGAGGAATCCATATCTTGCTCCTGGACAACAAGAAGGCCCTGATCACCCTTCTTCCGGGATACGGAGAATGGAACGGGGCAAGGGGGTTCTGGACATCCTCCTCGGAACCTCCTCTTCCTCTCCGCTACCGTTTGGTCAGGGAAGGACACCGGAATGTCTACTTATTCGAGCAGACTGCCGGGGAGGGGGTGTTTTTGACCCTTTCCACAGGGTTCAGGCTTCCGGTCAGGAAGTCGATTCCCTTTCTCGACTGCCGGGGCGGCATGGTCACGGCGAGAATTGACCTGGGGTCTTTTTTTTCTGTTGTTTCGGTCCACGCGACCTGGCCCGGATCTCTGGCAGGCCTTCTGAATGCCTCTCCGAAGGTGATGGGCTTTGCCTACGCCTCGGCGACTGTCACGGTCCGTCCCGTCGTCACGGAGAAGGTCTACGACTATGTTCCGGGTGCGGTCCTGGGAGGAGACATGCGGGAGGTCCAGACACGCCCGGCCTCTCCCGTACGCTAGGCCGGAATGTCTTCCAATCTTTGATCAACGCCTTCAAGTGTGCCGGTTTTTGCCGGCCTCAACCAATGAGGTTTCAATGATCCGGTCCCTGTTTTTTCGCGGATATCTCGCCACGGTGGCGTGCCTTCTCCTGGCATCCTGCCAGACGGCCGGACACCCCCGACCGGATAAATACTCCGTGACTGGAAAATCGACGGGGGTCCGGCAGGAAACCAGGATCGGAATGAGGAAGGTGGGCCATGTCGACCCTCCCTACCCCTGGCAGGCCTATTACCATGAAATTCAGGCGGATATCGCCCTGACACTCGACAATCCTTTCCTGGCCCTCGATGAAGTCAGGAAGGCACTGGTCTACAAGCCCCAATCGGTCTATTTGGGTCTCCTCAAGGCCCGCGTTCTTGCCAAGACAGGGAACCTTCCGGCCTCACAAAAGGTTGCGGAAAATCTTGCCCGGGCCCATCCGAACCGCCTCAGGCCCTGGCTCCTTCTGGGAACCCTTCTCCAGCTCGAGGCGCTGAAGGAGCCCGATCCTGCCAGGCAGAAGGCTTTTCTCAGGCAGATTGTTCCGGTCTACAGGGATCATGTCCTTGAACTCGATCCCCTGAAGGACGAGGCCTATATCGCCCTTTCCGACATCTATTCGAAGCTCGGTGACAACCGGAAGTCTATGGATGTTTTGGAGGAAGGGGTGAAGAAAAGCTCACGGTCCGCCTATCTTCCCTTTTATCTTGGCTTCCGGTACGAGCGGGCGGGGGACGACGCCCAGGCGATCTCTCTCTATCGCCTTTCCCTTTCCCGCGATTCCCGCTTCGCCCCGGCCCTTGAATCTCTGGGAGACCTGTATTCCCGGAAAGGGGAGTGGGAGAAGGCCCAAAAAAAATACGAAAGCCTCCTGTCCCTTCAGGAGGTCGGACGGATCGACCTTGAGGTCAAGCTGCTCAAGACCTACTTTTCTCTCGAAAAATACCCCGACGCTGTCCGTCTTCTGAAAAGGGCCATCGGGGAACATCCCCAGAACAGCCGGCTCCCCCTGATTCTCTCCTCGCTTTTGGTCCAGGAAAACCGTTATGACGAGGCGATCCGGCAGATCGAGGAAATTCTCAGAAGCCACCCCGAGGATCCCCGCCTTCTTTCCTTCCTGGGCTCGGTCTACGAGAAATCGCTTCATTTCACTCGCGCGATCTCGACCTATCGCCTTATGATCCGCCGATTTCCCAATCTCTACGAGGGGGCCTATGATCTTGGGGACCTTTACCGAAGACTGGACAACAGCCCCAAGGCCCTTTTGTACCTCAAGGATGCAAAAAGCCTCTCCCCCGAACGGTGGGAAATTTCCTTCTCCATCGCCCTGGCCTATATGGACCAGAAAAAATTTTCCCTGGCCCTGAAGGCCCTCAACAGGGCCGAACGACTCTCGGCCAGGAATCCGATCCTG
>JAJZGM010000076.1 GCA_021828525.1 Nitrospirota bacterium
CAGGTCCGGGATCTCAATCTATCGATCAGGGAGGCCTGCCCATCCGGGCAGGTTCTGATTGCCGTCGACCAGGAAGGAGGGCGGGTGGCCCGTCTTCGGGAGGGCGTCCCCCAATTGCCCCCCATGCGGACACTGGGAGAGACGGAAGATCCGGAGCGGATCAGGACCGCGGGCCGGGACCTCGGCCGGGCCCTCCGGCAGATGGGATTTGATATCGACTTTGCCCCTGTCCTCGATGTGGACTCCAATGCCGCCAATCCGATAATCGGTGACCGGTCGTTTTCCTCCGACCCTCTCAAGGTGGGCCCCATGGCCATGGCCTTTGCCCAGGGTCTTCTGGAGGAAGGGATCATTCCCTGCGGAAAACATTTTCCCGGCCACGGAGCCACGGATCTCGACTCCCATCTCGATCTCCCCTTCGTCCATGCGGACAGGGAAACCCTGGAAAACAGGGAGCTTTTGCCTTTTCGGTATGCCATCAGTGCGGGGATCCCGCTCCTGATGACCGCGCACGTCGTCTATCCGGCCTGGGATGACAAATCCCCCGCGACACTTTCGCGGGCGATCATTACCGGCCTTTTGAGGGAGCGTCTCGGCTTTTCCGGAATGGTTCTCTCCGATGACCTGCTCATGAAAGCCGTGGCGAAGGAGGGAGTGGTGAAGGCGGCCCTTGCTGCGCTCGATGCGGGATGTGACGGTCTGCTCGTGCTCCGGAACGGGAGGGCGGCCAGGGATGTTTTCGAGACCGTGGCCGCCCGGTTGGAGGCGGGGGCAGAACCCGTCCTCCGGGCCCTCGAAAGAGCCGGGAAATGGTTCTCTGAGGCCCCTTCAAAGGGGACTGGCCGATGACCCGCCGCAGGAGCTCTCCAGGTTTCAGGCATGGGTGGATCGTTGACTCCTTCAGGAAACGCGGGCTTCCAGCTCCTGATCTTGCCCAGATCGAGGAGTGGATCACCCGTACCCACTCTGACGGCGCCCTCCTCGAGAAGGTTTTCTCAGAGCTCAAGACCCGATCTGTGGAACTGGCCCTCTCCTCTTTGGGGCTTGACCCCGGACGCCTGTCCCGGGATCAGCTCATGGCCATCGTCGGTCCTGTGTCAGGTGTCGTTGTCGATCTTCCCGCCGGCCAGACGGTCGATCTGATAAAGCCCGTCCTTTCCGATCTCCTCTTCGAGGAGATCAGTCGTGAGACCGATCCGGTGGTGCGTTTGACCCTCTTGACAAAGGATCCCTGGCGTCTCTACGCCCTGCTCCTCTCGGACCTCCCTCCGGAAAAAATCTTGTCGTCTTTCGGACAGGACCGTCAGATCGCCCTTGGGATTGAGCGGATGATGGAGGCTCACGGAATGAGTCTTCCCCGGAAGGAGCTCCTGAAGGATTTCAAGGAGGCTCGCGCTTTTTTGCGGGAGGAAAAGGCGAGAATCCGACAGGAAGTCTTGAAGGAAAGACAGAAGGAGCAGCATTTTCACGCCTGGGTCCGCTCCCTCTGGAGCGACCGGGAGGTCCGCCGGGAGTTGGGATTGCGCCCCTCAGAATTCGAGGAGTGGGTGGCGGGTGGACAGATCCCTGTCGTTCTCCGCATCGAATCGATCCGGAATGGAAGAATTCGGGAACGGAGATTGTTCGACCCTGACACCGTCATGAAAATCTCCTCGGCCACCATCGAAAGGTGGCGAAGGGGGCGAAAGGCGAAGGTCAGGGAAATCAGAAGGACACCTTCCCGGGGTCGATCCGGGACAAGGAAGGATCCAGGGGGGGATTCTTCCCCCGGACCGGACTGATCAGCGGCGGCTGTTCCGATAATTTCGGCAGGCCTTAAGGAAGGCCTCCCTGAGGATCCGGCTCAATGGGTCCATGGCTGGCATTCTTTCCGGATGCCATTGGACTCCCGCGAAAAAGGGGTGGTCCGGATCCCGGAAGCCTTCCACAAGGGAGTCATCGGAGACGGCCTCGACCTCCAGTCCCTCGCCCAGCCGGTTGACCCCCTGGTGATGGAAGCTGTTCACCAGGACCTCGTTGTTCAGGTTCTCTCCCTCATTGACAGCAAGCCTTCCCCAATGTTGGCCAAGGGTTACCGGATGGTTTGATTCCTGATGGGCAACTCCTTCGGGCCTCATCGTGGGGAGATCCTGGACGAGTGTCCCTCCACGAAAGACATTCATGGCCTGGAATCCGCCGCAGATCCCGAAGAGAGGGATTCCTTTCCGTTCGGAAAGGCCAAGGAGAGAAAATTCGAAATTCACCCGCTCCTCAGCCATCCAGTTTCCCGGAAGCCAGGTTTTCTCTTCCTTGTAGAAGGACGGGGGAATGTCGGGGCCGGATCCTGAAAGGACGATGCCGTCCAGAAAGTTCCAGTCATCGGAGAGAAGGGGAGAAAGAGAGGGCAGGAGGATCACTCGTGCGCCTCCGTCCCGGAAATAGGAGACATAGGAGGTCTTCAGAAAATAACGGGGGTCACGACCGGGTTCCGCCGGAGCGTAATCGGTCGTGATTCCGATGAGCAGGGAATCCATGGTGAAAGGGGTCCCTAGGCGTCCTGGTTCGACGCTGGCCGGGGACTCTGGCGGAAGGGCCGGGTTCCGGTGGAGGCGTACGGCTTTCGTGGCCCGGAAGATGGTCGATCCTTTCTCCATTCCGGTCGTCCCTCAGCCTGGGATTCGGACCGGGGTCCTGACCGGAGTCCCTGGCGGGAATTCCCTCCCCGGTCATCGCTCCTGAACGGCCGGTCGGAACGTTGTCCTGTCCGGGGCCCCGGGCTCCTGAACGGCCGGTTTGCCGACGAGGAGGGGGGAGGTGAGAGGGGAGAAACGGGGACCGAGGAGCCGAGAAGCCGCTCGATATCCCGAAGGAGCGGTCTGTCTGCCGGATGGCAAAAGGAGATGGCCCGGCCCGATCGGCCTGCCCGGCCGGTTCGTCCGATCCGGTGGACATAATCTTCGGGAGATTGGGGAAGGTCATAGTTGACGACGCAGGTGACGGTATCGATGTCAAGACCTCTGGCGGCAACATCCGTGGCAACAAGGATCCGCGTCTGGCCAGCCCGGAAGCGGGACAGGACCCGGTTTCTCTGGGACTGGCTCTTGTCTCCATGAAGGGAGTCACTCGGGAATCCCTCCCTGAGCAGGGTTTCCGACAGTTCTTCAGCCCCACGCTTTGTCCGGGTGAAGATCAGGGTCTGTCCTTCGGTGGTCTGGGGTTCGGTGAGGAGGGTTTTGAGAAGCCCCAATTTCTGGGACCCGTGGCCGATGGAGACAACCTCCTGGTCGATTGAAACCGGGGGGGCCCCGGATGACTCAAGACGGATGAGGACGGGGTCTTTCTGGTAGGTTTTGGTCAGGTTCTGGATTCGGGCGGGCAATGTGGCGGTGAAGAGAAGGGTTTGCCTGTCTGCGGGCAGAGCCTTGAGAATGGTTTCGACATCGGGAAGGAAGCCCATGTCCAGCATGCGGTCGGCCTCGTCGAGGACGATGGTGTGGACATGGGAGAGGGTGATCGTTCCCCGTTGCATATGGTCGATAAGACGTCCGGGGGTGGCGATGGCCAAGTCCCAGGGGCGCCTCAGGTTATCCATCTGGCGGCGCATGTCCGTTCCGCCGACGAGAAGGACGGTCCGGCTCCGGAGGTACTTTCCGTATTCCCGGGCCGAGCGTTCGATCTGGCCGGCCAGCTCGCGGGTGGGACTCAGGACGAGAATCTGGTGGCGAACCCGGGTCCCCTGGGCGCGCTTGTTTCTGTGCAGGGATGGAAGAAGAAATCCGCCCGTTTTTCCGGATCCTGTCTGGGCCACTCCCAGAACGTCACGTCCTTCGATGATCGGGGGAATGGTCTGTCGCTGGATCGGGGTGGGAGAGTTGTGGTTGAGGTCGGAAAGTGCGCGCAGAAGATCCGGGTTGAGACCAAGGGACTCAAAAGACATTGTTGCTCCTAGCTGATAAGCCTAACATGATTGGTGGCGGCGGGAATCGACACGGGGAAGTTGAAGGTCTTCAAAAGACCCTGTGACACCGCGGCGCGTCCGTTCCGCAAGGAGATGCGGGGGTCGGAAATCGGACGCCGAAGAGACCTGTTCATTTCAACAGAGTGCCGGGAGGGTGGACAGAGACTTGAACAAGCGGGCGGACGAAAGTCCATCTGGCAGGGTCAATTCCTTGGGGTCCGGCGAATTCGGCGCATACTTGCGACGCGATACACAATCCATGATGCCCGACGTATATCGAATGTTGATTATCGGCCTCCACGTTCGGAAAGTCAAGAGGTGGTCGGGGTTTCGAAGGTCTCCAGCGAAAAAACCTTCTCCGGCAAAAGGTTGGCTGGAAGGAGCGAGGATGGAACGACAGGAAAAAAGGAGAAAAGGGCCGGCTCACCCCTGGTGGAGGGAAGAGGAAAGGGGCCGGAAGCGGCCCCTTACAGGCTATTTGAGAGTTGACATCTTGGCCAGCTGGGCCTTTGTGAGAACTTTTGCCGCGCTCAGATGCCCGGTGAGATGGTCGGCCGTTGCCTGGGCCATGAGCCAGGCGATCGCGTGGAGATCTTTGTGGATTTTGGAAGGAGAAGGTTGAGGCGTTCCTGCCATCTTCAGATAGGCTGCCCGAAGGGATTCGATTTTTTTCATCTGACCGAGTGAGCGGTCGAGCATCCTCCGGCGGATCACCTTGAGCCGTTTCACCTGTTTGTCCGTCAGATTGAGATCCTTGGCGTGGGACAAGATGAAGGTGACGCCTGGATGATTCTTGAAGACCTGGGGGAGAAGAAAATCTTTTCCGGCTTTCTTTCGGAACTCGTCAAATTTTTTGGCCGTCTGGGCCCCGGTCAGGGGAGGAAGGTTGTCGGCCCGGGAGAGAGCGGGAAGGGAGAGAAAAAGGATGATGGCCATCAGGGAGAGGGCCAGGGAGGTTTTCTTGATCATTGAAGCTCCTTTTTGAATCGGGTTTTGACCTATGAAAAAGCCAGAGCCCGAAAGCCCTGGCTTCTTGTGGGATATTTCTCCTGATGTTACTGAAATCTTGTGTGTTACTTTGTTGCCAGAACCCAGTCCGCCAGTTCCTTGGCCTGGTCCATGGACATTCCGGGGTGGGGTGGCATGATCATTCCCCCGGTGATCTTGTCCCAATGGCCATTCCCGCCAGAGATGATCTTCTTGGCCAGCATTTCGTCGGCTCCCTTCTGTCCACGATAGCGGTCCGCCACCATTTTGAAGGAGGGTCCGACCATTTTCTGGTCCATGGAATGACAGGCAAAACAGCCCTGTTCATTGATCAGGGACTTCACGTCCGCGGCCCAGGCGGGAGAGGAAAGTGCGAGAAGAGTGACCACCGCAAGCGAGACCTTGAGGCTTTTCATGAGAAACTCCTCTTTTGGAAAGGTTCTGCAAGAGCGTTTTATTTCCTAGACAGGCAAGAGACCATTCTCCTTCCAATCCTGGTTCAATTATAGCCCTTTCGGATCAAAAGGCAATTTCGGAAAATCCGTTTAAATGGCGTGGGATAAGAATGGTGTGCAGTTTTCAGGTCAGGTTCGGTGGGCTTCCTGGAGCTCCCGGAGAGCCTCCTTGGCCTGGACGACCCTCTGATTGGCGGCCTTTCTGAACCAATTGACGGCCTGGCTGTGGTCCTTCGGAACGCCGCGGCCGTTTCTGTAAAGGACGCCAAGAATGTACTGGGCCTGGGGATGGCCCGTTTCGGCCGCCATCGTCAGCCAAAGGGCCGCTTCCGTGGCATCCTGGGGGAGGCCCTGGCCCTCGAGAGTCATCATTCCGAGGTTATACTGGGCTTCGGAATCATCCTGCTCCGCGGCGTTGCGGAACCAGAGAGCCGCTTCCCGGGGATCAGGTTCCGTTCCTCGTCCGGTCCGGAGCATCGTTCCCAAACGGCACTGGGCTTCGGCCATGCCTTGTTCTGCCGCCCGCCGGATCCATGCGATTCCCTCCGCCTCGTTCCGTGGTGTGCCCCGTCCTTCCAGATAAAGCATCCCCAGTCTGAGCCGGGCTTCGGAGGAACCGGAAATTGCGGCTTTTTCGGTCCACCGGAATCCCTCTCCCTCCAGAGCCTCCCCGAAATGCCCGTCTGTCAGAAGGGATCCCAGATGCCTCTGGGCCTCGACAAGACCCTTTTCGGCCGCCATCCGGAAAAGCCCGATGGCTGAAGATGGGTCGGGGTCGACGGGGCCTCCTTCCTCAAGGATCAGGCCAAGGCGAAAGGCGGCCCCGGAATGTCCCCCTGAAACCGCCGCCCGGAGCCAATGGATCCCGGATTCGGGATCGGAGGGGGGGATAAGGCCCTCGAGCAGGAGGATGCCAAGACGATACTGGGCCTCGGGGTGACCCTGTTCGGCCGCCTTCCTGAACCAGACAAGGACGTCCTCGCCCGCCGGCGCAAGGGAAGGGTCGCCCTGGTAGAGCATGCCCAGTCTGAACTGGGC
>JAJZGM010000077.1 GCA_021828525.1 Nitrospirota bacterium
GACTGCGGGTCTGGGAGGATCTTGCCTGGTCCGACTGTTTTCTCAGGGCCATCTCCATGGTGGCATCGGGAGGGGGAAGGGAGAGCTCTTCCAGAAGTTCCCGGCCCTTCTCCGACCCGGGCCGGACGAGGAATCCCGAGTCGAGTTCCCCCAGGGCCAGATCGAAGCCCGACCGGGCCTCGGGACCATCTCCGGTCGAGACACAAAAACAGGTTTCGGCCGGATGGGAGCAGTCGACGGCCACCAGAAACAAGTCCCGGCGCCGGAGGGCGTATCCCGGATCGGGAAAGGGTCCCTTTCCGAAATGGAGGTCTGATAGGGCCAGGGCGGCGAGGTCGCAGGCCCGGATGCCAATGACGGCCAGGGGGCGCGGGGAACGGGTGGGGGTGGAAAAGGAGAACGATCCGTCGGATTCGCGCCGGCTTTCCCAGAGGATTTCCCGGGGGGCGAACAGGAGGGGCTTCAGGGCCTGGGGTCCGTTGGCCCAGGAAAAGAAGCGACCGGACCCCTCCGCCTCGAGACGGTAGGAGCCGGGAGACTGGAGATCGCGGAGGCCCCGGGGGAGGTCCTCCGGTCCCGACACCTCGGCATAGACGATGGCTCCGTCGCGCACCACGGGGGCAATCGTCTGGTAGCCCCGGTGCACCAGCCTGTCGAAGAGCTCCAGGAAGCGTCCCCGTTCGAGAAATCCTCCGGATTCATCAGTCATGAGGTCCCTCCTCTCCATGCTATCCACCGACTCCCAAAGGATACCATACCGCCTTTCCACCTTGGACCGGGAGTGGTATGGTGGATCATGGGTCCGGGATGCCCCGGTCATTGGACAGCTTCTGGGCAGTCTGGACGAAAAGGCGGGGGCATCATGGTCGAAATCCGGATTCACGGTCGAGGAGGACAGGGCAATGTCCTGGCAGCCTACCTCCTGGCAACCGCGGCCTTCTTCGAGGAGAAGTTTTCCCAGGCCTTTCCGAGCTTCGGGGCCGAGCGGAGGGGGGCGCCGATCACCGCCTTTGTCCGCATCGACTCGACCCCGATCCTCCGCCGCTCCCAGGTGACCTCTCCCCGCTATCTCATCCTTGCGGACGATGGCCTGCTCCGGGTTCCGGAGACCCTTTCGGGCCTCTCCCCCGAAGGGGCCATCCTCGTCAATTCCCCTCATGCCCCCGAGGATCTCCGCAAACACCTTGAAGAAGAGGGAGTCTCTGTCGGACCACATGTCCGGATCGCAACGATTCCCGCCACACGTCTGGCACTGGAAGCCCTGGGCCGGCCGATCCCCAATGCGCCGCTTCTTTCGGCCTTTCTCTCCCTGACGGGGACTCTTTCGACCGAGAGTCTTGGCCGGGCTTTTGCGGAGCGCTTTTCGGGCGATCTCCTGGCGAAAAACCTGGCCCTCGTCTCATCGGGGGCCTCCCTGGTTGCGGCCAATCTCTGGAAGGAGCCAATCCATGCGTGAAGCCCTCGAAGGCTCCCAGGCGATTGCCCGGGCCGTCGCCCTCTGCCGGCCCCAGGTTGTGGCGGCCTATCCCATCACCCCCCAGACCCATATCGTGGAAGCTCTCGCGCGCCTCATCGCGGACGATCTCCTTGAGGCGGAGCTGGTCAGCGTCGAGAGCGAGTTTTCCGCCGCCTCGGTCGTCCTGGGAGCCGCCTCGGCCGGCTCCCGTTCCTATACCGCAAGCGCCTCCCAGGGCATCCTGCTCATGAGCGAGGTCCTCTACAACATTTCGGGGCTGCGGGTTCCCGTTGTTCTCACCTGCGCCAACCGCGCCGTCTCCTCTCCCGTCTCCATCTGGAACGACCACCAGGATTCCATGGCGGTCCGGGATTCGGGATGGATCCAGCTTTACTGCGCCGACAACCAGGAGGCTGTGGACACCACGATCCAGGCCTTCCGGATTTCGGAGCGGACCGAGCTTCCCGTCATGGTCTGCGTTGACGGTTTCACCCTCACCCATACCCTGGAGCCGATCGACCTTCCGGAGGCGGGGCAGGTCGATGCCTTTCTTCCGCCCTTCCGGTTTTCCCGCTCCCTCTCCACCGCCCGCCCGTTGACCCAGGGAACCCTGGTCTCGCCCGAATTCTTCACCGAGATGCGCGCCCTCCAGCACGGGGCCTTTGCCCTGGCGGAACAGGAAATCCTGGCGGCCGACCGAGACTTCGCGGGCTTGGTCGGACGTGACAGCGGGGGCTTCCTCCGGGTCGAGGGAGACCGGGAGGCCGAGGTCGCGATCCTGGCCATGGGTTCGGTCTACGGGACTCTCAAGGATGCCCATCGGTCGGGGCTTCTGGGCCGCCCGGTGCGACTTCTCTGCCTTCGGGCCTTCCGGCCCTTTCCGGCCGGGGCGATCCGGGAGGCGGCCGAAGGGCTGTCCGATTTGATCATTCTCGACCGCTCCCTCTCCCCGGGATCCGGCGGAATCGTGGCCCATGAGATCCGGTCGGCGCTCTACGGATCCGGAAAGGGTCCCCGGATCGTGAATTTTGCGGTGGGTCTCGGCGGACGGAATGTTCCGGGAGAGATTTTCCGGGAGATGCTCGAGGCCCTGGAGAAGGACCCCCCGGCCTTCTCCTTCTTCGATCTCGACTCCGGGAAGCTTCCCCTTCCGTCAGACTCTGTCATGCCACCCTCCTGAGGAGACCCTCATGACCCCGATCGGCTCTCGTCCGCCCTCCGTCGACACGACGGCGCTCCGCAAGGTCCAGCCCCGCTTCTCCGGGATCGAATCCGGCCATGGGGCCTGCCAGGGCTGCGGTCAGGCCCTGGCGGCCCGCCTCGTCCTCGAGGCGGCCGGCCCCGACGTCATCGTCGCCAATGCCACAGGATGTCTCGAGATTTTTACGACCCCCTGGCCCCAGTCGGCCTGGACCGTTCCCTGGATACACTCCCTTTTCGAGAATGCCGCCGCGGTGGCCGCCGGAATCGAGGTGGCCCTCCGGGCCCAGGGCCGGACGACACGGGTCCTGGCCTTTGCCGGCGACGGCGGGACCTTCGATATCGGATTCCAGGCCCTGTCGGGGATGCTCGAGAGAAACCATGACGTCCTCTTCGTCTGCTTCGACAACGAAGCCTACATGAATACGGGTGTCCAGCGCTCGGGATCGACCCCTCATGGCGCCTGGACCAACACCTCTCCCGCAGGACGGGTCCGTCAGGGAAAACGCCATTTCAAGAAGGATCTCCTGGCCATCATTGCGGCCCACGGCATTCCCTATGCCGCCACGGCCTCGGTGGCCTACCCGTCCGACCTGCGGGCTAAGGTCCGGCGGGCGCTCGATGTCTCCGGGCCCTCCTTTCTCCTTTTACATTCCCCCTGTCCCCTGGGGTGGGGCCACGACAGCGCGCTTACGATTTCCGTGGACCGGCTGGCAGTGGAGACCGGCCTCTTCCCGATTCTCGAAATGGAGCGGGGACATGTCGTGGGTTCCATGAAGATCCGAAATCCCCGCCCGGTCCATGAATACGCCCTGCCGCAGTTCCGCTTCCGCCACCTTCTGGCGGAGACACCGGAGGCGCGGGAGGAGCTCGAGCACCTTCAGGCCCTGGCCGACGCCAATATTGAGCGATACGGCCTTCTATCAGACGCTCCCGGCCCCCGGGATTCCGGGGGGGCCGACACCGTCCGTCGTGGAGGATCCCGATGGGGATAGACAAGGAAAGACCGGCTTCTTCGGTTCGGGTTAACGCCGGGGGATTCGCCTTGCCCGGAACCTCGCGAATGAACCACACGGGAAGCTGGCGGCTGGAGCGGCCCCTGTATGTGACCTCTCCCTCCCCCTGCCATGGCGCCTGTCCGGCCCACGAAGAGATCCCGGTCTATCTCGACCATCTCGCCATGGACCGGCCCCGACAGGCCTGGGAGGCCCTGGTGGCCGCGAACCCCTTGCCGGCGGTGACCGGCCGGGTCTGCCCCCATCCCTGCGAGACCGCATGCCACCGGGGCTCCTATGACACCGCCGTCTCGATCCATTCGGCGGAGCGCTTCCTGGGAGACATGGCTCTCCGGGAGGGGTGGCCCTACCCGGGTCTCGACGGGGATCAAAGAGAGGAGGCCGTGGCGGTTGTCGGGGCCGGTCCTTCCGGCCTTTCCTGCGCCTACCATCTTCGCAGGGTCGGATATCGGGTGACCCTGTTCGAGGCCTTGCCCGAAGCGGGGGGAACCTGCCGGATCATTCCAGACTACCGCCTTCCGGCAGAGATCCTGTCCCGGGAAGTCGAACGGATCCTCGCCACAGGAATCGATTTCCGGCCGGGACAAAAGCTGGGGAGGGAGATCTCCCTTGAAGAGCTGGAGGAGGGATTTTCGGCCGTTTTTCTGGCTCCGGGCCGTCAGAAGAACCGGATTTATTCCGTGGACCATGCCCTTCCGGGGGATCTTCACCACGGGCTCGATCTCCTGTGGGAATGGAGAAATGTCGGAAGCCTTCCCCGGTGGGACCGGGCCGTCGTCGTGGGAGGCGGGAACACCGCTGTCGACCTGGCCCGGACGCTCCTTCGGACCGGGTCCCGGGAGGTCCATGTGGTGACGGATGAAGAACTTCCGGGCCTCCCTTCCCCAACGGGGCGGGGGGCCATGCCGGCCATTGCCCGGGAGGTCGCCATGGCCCTCGAGGAAGGTGTCCGAATCCATACAGGCCGGCGAATCGGGCGACTGATCCTCCGGGAGGAGAGGGTCATTGCGGTCGAGCTTTTGCATGCGCTCAAGGAGATAGAGGGCCAGACTCCCGTCCACCGGGCCTTTAGCGGGACCGAGACCATCCTCGAGACCGATGCGGTGATTCCGGCGGTGGGCCAGGAGGTGGATCCCGCCGGAATCGAGCGGCTCCTGGGAAACCGCACCTTTCTTTCCCTCCTTCCCACAGGCCAGGTGGAGGGGGAGACCCGGATCTTTGCCGGTGGGGATGCCTGTCCTGGGGGAGGGATCGTCTCCCAGGCCGTGGGAAGCGGCCATCACGGGGCACGGAGGATCGATGCCCTTCTTCGGCAAAAGACGCTGTCTCCGGAATCGCCTCCCTCTCCGATTCCCTTTACGAGTCTCAACCTGGCCTATTTCGAAGAGCGTCCCGCCTATGTGCCACGTGAGCGTCACGGGGAGGCCCGAACAGGATTTTCCGAGATCGAGACCACCGGCCCCGCCGATGAGATCCGGACGGAGGCGGACCGTTGCTTTTCCTGCGGCCACTGTCTTGAATGTGACAACTGCTGGACCCTGTGTCCCGACGGGGCGGTTCTAAGAACCGCCGGGATTCCCGGGATTCCGGTTCCCTACGTCTTCGACTACGACTATTGCAAGGGATGCGGGCTCTGCGCCCAGGAGTGTCCGTCGGGCCATATCCGGATGAGTCCCGAACCATGATCCCGAAATCGGAGAAGGGGGATTTGCCGCAGCAATCCAAAGCTTGAAATCTGATTTTCCTGCGGCAACTTACGGTTACGCCTTGTTGATTTTCTTCTAAATGGAAGGAATTCAATGATGAAAACGGAGCGGACAATTCCGGGAGATGTCAATGAGTGGGGATGGATGATTCACTCTCCCATCCGCTGGCCCGAAAACCCTTCGTCAAAACGCGATTTTCTAGACTTGGAAATTTTTGGAAAAAGTCTCTCCGAGATCATAAGCGAAGACCGTGGCGACCGCTCTATATCTTGATTCCAGGGCCATCGTCAAATTGTATGTCCATGACCCCCACGATCAAAATGGGCGCCAGTGGGCTCAAGATGCCCACATTCTCGTCGCCTCGGAAATGGCGTACAAGGAGGCCCGGCTATGATCAACAGCGGCCCGGCTTATGAGGGGGATGGATCAAAGGCATTTTAATTCTCAAAGAAAAAGGTGATCGACCTCTCCAACGAAATGTTCCGCAGCATCGCCCTGGAAATCGGCGTCTTCCAGACCGAAATCGATTCCACCCCGATTTTCACGAGGGGAGTCTTTCTGGCTCTTTCGAAACAGGCTGTGTGACGTTCCCGGTTTAAAGAAGGATGTCCTGAAGCGTCCCGTGTATGGCCGGGAAGGAGACGGGACATCCTCTTTCGCAAGGAGGGCCAAGAGATCTCGCTTCGTACGGCGGGTGGAGGACCCCCCACGTGAAAAGCGGTCTCTGATATCAGGAGGTCAGGACGCTCTCCTGGGACAGGTCCAGAAGGATTCCCCTTTTTTCTGCAAGCTTGACAAAGATCGACTTCGAGACTTCGATGACCTCCTCGCGGCTCATGCAGAAGGGCGAACTCCCCGCATCCGGGCAATTTCGGATCAGGTCCCGGAACCCGTCAAACATCGCCAGAAAGAGTCCC
>JAJZGM010000078.1 GCA_021828525.1 Nitrospirota bacterium
GCAGGGGACCGGCTTCTTTTCCGCAAACCCCAAGTCTCCGAGCCCCGCCCGGTCCGCTTGAGAAAGGCGCTCGAAGAGCTGGGGCCAACGTTTTCCAAGCTGGGCCAGATTCTCTCCGCCCGGCCCGACCTTCTCCCGCCGGACTACATCGCCGAGCTCGCGCGCCTCCAGGACCGGGTCACCCCCCTGCCCTTCGACCAGATCGAGGGCCTCCTCGAAGAGGCCTGGGGATGTCCTGCCCGGGAACGTCTGGTCCGGCTCGATCCCTCCCCCCTGGGGCAGGCCACCATCGCCCAGGTCCACCGCGGAATGCTGCCGGACGGAACGGAGGTGGCGGTCAAGGTCAGGCGCCCGGGAATCCTTCCGAAGGTCGAGGCCGATCTCTCCATTCTGGGCGTCCTTTCGGGCCTCCTTGAGGACAACCTGGAAAAATCCCGGCGCTACCACCCCCGCGAGGTGGTGAAGGAGTTTTCCCGGATCCTCCGGCTCGAACTCGACTTTACCCATGAGGGAAAGAACATCGAGCGAGCCGCCCGCCACTTCGCCCTCGATCCGGAGATCGTCATTCCCCGTTTTTTTCCGGACTACTCGACGGACCGGGTGCTGGTCCTCGAGTTCCTTGACGGAATCAAGATCGACCAGACCGACCGCTACCCCGAGATGGGCACGACGCCCGAAATCATCGCGCGGGTCGGGGCCCGTTCCATCCTGAAGCAGGTCTTCGTCTTCGGATTCTTCCAGGGAGATCCCCATCCGGGCAACATCCTGGTCCTGCCCGGATCCCGCATCGGCATTCTCGATTTCGGCATGTTCGGCACCCTCTCGAAAACCTGGCGAACCCTCCTGGGGGATCTCCTGGTCGCCCTGTCGGACAACGACACGACTCGCGTCGTCGGTCTCCTTCGCCGGATGGAGGCCATCCCCGAAGACTGCGACACCCTCGGTCTCGAATCGGAGCTCTCCCGCTTCCTCGAGGATTTCGTGAACCAGCCCCTCTCGGAAATCCGGATCGATCTTCTGGCCTCCGAGCTCTTTTCCATCTCCCGGGAGCATGCCCTCAAGCTTCCGACCGAACTGGTCCTCCTTCTCCGGGCCCTCGTCATCATGGAGGGGATCGGCCGCCAGCTGGACCCCTCCTTCAACATGCTCGAGGAGGCCCGGCCCTTCATCGTCTCCCAGTTCCTCAAAAACTTCGGCCTCTCGGAAATCTTCCGGAACCTGAAGATCTCCTCACGGACGCTTCTGCGGATCCTGTCAGGGCTCCCGGAACGGCTGGAGCGTCTGGTCGACACAGCGGGAGCGGGAAAGTTCCGGATCGACTTCTCGCTTCGCCACCTCGACGACCTGATCCGGGAGATCGACCGCACCGGGAACCTTCTCTCCCTTTCGATCCTCGTCTCCTCTCTCGTCATCGGATCGGCCCTGATTTTTTCCGCCTCCCTCTCCTCCCATTCCTCCTTCAAGACGCTGGGCCTCATCGGGTTTTCGGGGGCCGGGATCCTGGGCTTCTTCCTGGCGATCGTCATACTCAGATCGCGGCGCTTCTAGGAAAATCCGGGAACAAAGAAGAGAGTCGAGTTAAGAGAACATCCGGACAATGTCGTCGGCCCAGAGAAGGGATTCGGTCTGGGCCGCGGCAATCCGTGCGGCGGGGACGGGAACTTCGGTCAGGAGGCGGTCCAGCGACAAGGCGGACCGCTCGACGCTTCCCGCAAAGGAGAGAAGGAGCCCCAGGGAACCTGTGCCCTCGAGAAGGGCCCGCCGGACCTCCTCCCGGAGCGGCAGCCCTTCCAGCATCTCGGCCACCGTCACCCCCAGAAGGGAGCCGGAGAGGGAAAACATCCCGGTCAGGAAGGCCTCCTCCGGATCGGGCTTTCCGGAGCCTGTCCAGGATTCGGCCAGAAGCTCCATCAGCCGGGCCCGGGTGACCGCCATCTGGAGGACCGGGCGGGCATAGCGGTTGTCCGACATCGCCGAGGTGAAGAGGATCAGCTCGAGCCAGCGCCGGATCTGGGCCCGGCCCATGGCCAGAACCGCCTGTCTGAGATCGGTGATGACGCGGGAGGGGCTTTTGCCCACCACATTGGCAATCCGGATGAGCGAGGCGGAGAGATCGATGTGGGGACGGACCGCGCTGACAATCTCCTCCGTTCCGGCGTCGTTTAGGACCATGGCCAGGATCCCCGTCACCGCCTGCCTGAGGGGATCGACCTTCCGCGAGGCCAGAATGACCGGTCGGGCGAAGAAGAAGCCCTGGAAGTATTCGAACCCCATCCTCATGGTCTGCTCAAGCTGCTGGGGAGTCTCAACCTTCTCCGCCAGAAGGGAGAGCTTCCGTCCCTCAAGCCCCTCGACGACAGGCAGGAGATCGGCCTCGGAGACGCCCTGAATGTCGACCTTCACGAGGGAGACCAGATCCAGGAGGGGCGCCCAGGTCTTGCCGTGGCCCACATAGTCGTCCAGGGCCAGGGTATATCCACGGCTCCTGAGCTCCCGGCAGCGGGAGACGGTGGTGTCGTTGACCGGAACCGTCTCGAGGATCTCCAGGACGAGATCCTGCGGGGGAAGCAGAAAAATCGCGTCCTCCATCAGAAAGTCGAGACCGATGTTGACAAAACCCCGTTTTCCGCCCAGGACCTGTTCAAGCCCCACCTCCATGAGGGTATCCACGATGACGCGGGCGGTGGCCTGCATGTCGTCGGAGATATGGGCCTCATTCTTGCGGGTCTCCCTAAAGAGCAGTTCATAGCCCTGGACCGATCCGTCCCGGCCGAAGATGGCCTGGCGGCCGATCAGGAGATCATGGGGAAGACGCGGGGAACTCATGGGTCTCTCCAGAACACGTGGTTGACCGGCGGTTGGTTTCTGTCTCACCTGGGCCCGCCCCCTCAAGGGACACAGACGCTCCTGTTTCAGTCATAGGCGACCATCCGGCCGACGCGCTCGAGAGAGTGCGTGAGGATCTTCCGGAAGAGCTCGTCATCGATTCCCAGATGTTTAAGGGCCCCGACAAGACCGGGGTCGACAAAGACATCGTCGGGATGGGTGAGTCCGATCGCCGAGGCGATCTGGTCTCCCACCATGCAGAGACAGGCCAGGTCCCGCCCGTAGCGCGACTTCTCGTATTCGTGGTGCCAGAGGATCGCATCGACAAGAGACTGGGGCATCTTGAACTTTCGGGCAAACCATCCGCCGATGAAGCAATGGTTGAAGCCCAGGAGTTCTTTTTCCTGTTTCCAGTCGGGATCCCGCTTGGAGGCATCGGCAATCTGGATCTGGGAGAGGAAAAAATTCCCGGCGGAGACCGCAAGGACGACCTTTCCGATGTCGTGAAGGAGACCCGCCGTCTCTGCCGTGTCGGGCTCGGGAAACCGGACGGCTTCCGAGACGATCTGGCAGCAGATTGCCGTGGCCCGGCTGTGGGCCCAGATCTCCCGAACGCCCAGGACATGCTTGTACCTTGAAAAGACCGGGATTCCCAGACACAGGCCCTTGAGGGGGCCGAGTCCGATGATCCGCACCGCCTGATCGATGCTCGAGGCGGGATTTGCCGTCAGGTAGGCCCCCGAATTGACATACTGGATGAGGCGGGTCGCAAATCCCGGATCCCGTTTGATGATCTCCCCGATTTCGTGCATGGTCGTCCGGGAAGACTGGAGGGCAAAGAGAACCTCGCTCACGACCTCCGGCATCGCCGAAAACCCGTTTTCCCTCTCGAAATCCTCGAAGATCCGGTCATGTTCGTCTGTCACCACGAGGACATTTCCCCCTTTTTTCCTCCCCGACCCATCTGGCTTGCCAAAAGGGCGGATCCTATCTTTTCTCCAGGTAAAACCTCTCGACCACCTCCCTGATGGTGGTCTTGAGCCCAAGTTCGGGTCCTTCGGCCTGGAAGCGGGACAGCCTCTTGTCGAGAGACAGAAGTTCACCCCGGATCGCCTCGTCCGATTCGACCCGGTCCAGGGTTCTCCGGTCCTCGATGAAGACCTCCTGCACACCCCGGGCCAGGAGGAGATTCTTGAGATGTTCGTCGAGCGTGACGGGGGCCCTCACGAGAAGTCGTCCCAGAGGGTCGACTACATCCGCGACAATCAGCAACCCCGGAGAGAGGGAGAGGAGCCGGACAAGGGTCTGTTTCATCGGTTGTAACCTCTTTTGGTGATCGCGGGAATTCCCGAAAGTCCGTTCCGGTGACCGGGAAGCAGGGCCTCATCCGGACTCCGGAGCCCGGACTCATTATTGCACACCTCTCCCGTCCCTGCCGACCCGGTCGTCGTTCCGGAGGGATCCCGCTCCGGGGGAGGAAGGGGCAAAGAAGAGAGTCTAGATATCAAGGGGGATGACCTCGGTTTTGGGAAGGAGCTCGACTAGCTGGGACTCTGTAAAGATCGCCGTCCCGGGCTGGGCTGCGGTTCCGCTTCCACAGGCCACCGCAAGGCGCAGGGCCTCCCCGGGGGATTCCCCCCGGGAAAAGGCCGCGATCAGTCCCGCCACCATGGAGTCCCCTGAACCGACCGTGCACTTGACAATCACCGGGGGAGGCTTGGCCAGAAAACTCCCTTCGGTCCCCGACAGAATGGCGCCCAGGGCCCCCAGAGAGACGCAGACGTAGCGGACGCCCTGGCTGACAAGGATCCTGGCCTCTTCCGCCACGTCCTCGATCCTTGGGACCTCCTTGCCCAGAAGCAGGGAGAGTTCATACTGGTTGGGCTTGATCAGGAAGGGGCGATAAACCAGGGACTCCCGGAGAAGATCCCCATGGGCATCCACGATGGCCTGTCCGGCACAGTCGTGGATGCGACGGACCATCGAGCCGTAGATTCCGGAGGGAACCCCCGGGGGCACCGACCCCGAAAGGACACCGTATCCTCCGCCCACATGGTCCAGGAAGTCGCCAAGGAGGTTGTCCAGGACCTCGGGGGGAACGAAGGGACCGATCCCCGTCACCTCGTACTGGACCGGTGGATCGGCCTGGAGGATGGTGGCGTTGATCCGCGTCTCACCGGTCACCCGTTCGCAGAGGACGGCTCCGATCTGGTCTTCGAGGAGCCTTTCCAGAAGGATCCCGGCGTTGCCGGCCATGATGCAGTAGTTCCTCGCCGGAACCCCCAGCACCCGGAGGGCCCGGCCCACATTGATCCCGTTTCCGCCAGGATCGGTGCGGGTCGCGGTGGCATGGCTCTTCTGGCCGGAGACGAGACGGGACACCTCATAGGAGACATCGACGGCGGGATTGAGCGTCAGGGTCGAAATAGGACGAGAAGGTGCGGATGGCGTGTTCATGTCCTCCCCCGGGTCGGCATTGTCGTGCTCTCCTCCACAACCGGAGGTCTTCCTGCCCCACTATACAGGAGCGGGGCCAGAAGACGAAAGCTTCCCGGAGACTCCTCCGTTATGAAGCCGGACGTTCTCTAATCCTCATCCTCCTCCGGGCTGACGACCTCCACGCGGTAGTCTGTCCCCTCCCAGAGGTCGTCCTCCGGCCAGAAAAAGGTAAACAGGAGGAATTGTCCCTTCCGGAGCCCGGTCACCGGAAGAACGGCCCCGTAAAATCCCAGCCCCAGGGGGCGGGATGGGGTGTCCGTGGGATTGTCCCATCCGTCGATCCCCCAGTGGACAAGGGCCCGGCCTTCGAAGACGAAACGGACCTCCTGGCCCTCCGGGAGGGTCCGAACCTTGTGGCGGTGGCGCCAGAGGACCCAGGAGATCGTCGGCCGGACTCCTCCATACCTCTCCCAGGTCTTCTTCGGGCGGTCGACGGGATACTGCCGCTCGTGGCTATTTGCAAGCTTGATGAATTCGGCATGGGCCCAGACAAGGGGCATGGCCGATCCTGTCGGACGTCCCGGCCAGAGATCCCTCTCCGGGACCGGGACCGTGTCCCAGACCTGCTCCGGGATGAGTCCGCCGGGGTTCGCCGTCTCCGCCATGGACCGGAGGTAGGGCAGGGGGCTTTCCCCCGCCGAAAGTGCCGCATGGCCCCTCTCTCCCGAGAGCAGGGGCCAGAGCCGTCCCCGGCCGGTCCCGTCGAAGGGATCCCCGTTGGCGTGCTCCCCGTATCCGTCCCCGTTGTAGCGGTACCAGGCGGGTCCGGCCGGAGTGTCGCAGCGGAGCAGGCCGTCGACCGCCCGCAGGGACTCCCGGACCGGATGGTCGGAAAACGACCGCAATCCGTATCTGACAAGCTGGAGAAAGTCGGTACTGATCTGGTCGCAGGCCGGGAGG
>JAJZGM010000079.1 GCA_021828525.1 Nitrospirota bacterium
AGGTGCATGTGGCGGGGGACTGGACCGTGCGGGTTCCGGACTGCGAACCCGGTGGGTGGGCCTTTCAGTTTGAAAACGAATACTATCCGGATGTTGATGATACGGCGATGGTTCTCATGGGTATGGCCAAGATCTTTCCCTATCGGCCGGACCTTGCGGCACGCATGGATGATGTCTTTCGCCGGGCATGCCGGTGGGTGGTGGCCATGCAGGGAACGGACGGGGGATGGGCGGCCTTCGACAAGGACAACGACATGTTGTTTCTCAACAACATTCCCTTTGCCGACCATGGAGCCTTGCTCGATCCCAGCACTGCCGACCTGACAGGTCGGGTTCTGGAGCTCCTGGGTGCCCTCGGGTACGGTCCGGACTTCCCGCCAGCCGCCCGGGCCATACGTTATCTGAGGCGTGAACAGGAGAAGGACGGCTCCTGGTTCGGGCGGTGGGGAGTAAACTATATCTATGGAACCTGGTCGGTCATCGCCGGTCTCAAGAGCATCGGAGTCGGAATGGATGAGCCCTGGATCGTCCGTGCGATGAACTACCTTCTTGAACGCCAGAACGGGGACGGGGGATGGGGCGAGGACTGTCTTTCCTACGCCTCCTCAGATTTTTCCGGACGGGGGGCTTCGACCCCGTCGCAGACAGCCTGGGCCCTTATCTCCCTTCTTCACGGAGGATACTGTGATCATCCCTCGGTCGGGAAGGGAATCCGCTACCTTGTCTCCCGCATGGGAGAGGATGGAACCTGGGAGGAAGAGCTGTTTACCGGAACCGGTTTTCCGCGGGTCTTCTACTTGCGCTATCACATGTATCGCCATTATTTTCCTCTTTGGGCGCTTTCCCTCTACCGCAACATGAAGAAAAACGGCATGGCGCTGGGCCATGAGCGCGTGGCCTTCTGGAAACGCTCCCCTTACGCACCCATCCGAAACAGTGCCTGAGACCTCCCGTCGTTCCTTTCGCCGCTTTCTTGTGGTGACGGCGCTCAGGGACGAGGCTGTGACATTCTGCAGGGGGGCCGGACCGTCTTTTTATCCTCTGTCCCTCGGCCGCGCCTTGCAATCGGACCCAGGAGGCGATTGGCGCGAAAGGGGAGGGTACCCTGTCATCTATTCCGGCCCCGGATCCTGGGGCCTCGACAACCTTGGAACTCTTTTTTCCGGGGGAGATGTGGCCTCGGTCCTGTTTTTGGGATTTGCCGGAGGGATGACTCCCTCCCTCGTTGCGGGAGACATTCTTGTTGGGACCCGGGTCATGAAAGCAGGCTGTGGGAGTTATCCCGTCTTTCCTCCGGATTTTCTTTCTCTCCGGTACAGGACCGGCACGATCCTGTCAGTTGGCCACCCTGTTGGTACCCCAGCGGAGAAGGTCCGGCTCCAGGCCGAGACAGGGGGGGATGTGGTGGATATGGAGAGTGCGGGATGGCTCGCCTGTGCCTCGAGACACTCGGTTCAGGGCTGGGTGGTCCGGGTTGTGTCGGATGCGGCAGGAGAAACCCTTCCGCCGGAAATGATGGCGTTTGTTGACAGCCAGGGGGAGACGTCACTCCGCGGGATCGTGAAAACGCTTCTCATGAGACCAGCGGTGATTCCCGCGATCCTTTCGCTTGTCAGAGGGATGGTCAGGGCCCATATATCTCTTCGGGATCTGGGAAGTCTCGTGTCGCAGCATGTCGAGTCCGGCCATGGTCCGGAAGGAGATTCCCGTTGAATGAGGAGAAAACCTGGAGAGGCGGAACGGGGTGGCTCGCCTCTCTCCTGATCCAGACGGCGATGGTCCTTTTATTCATATCGCCGTCATGGGGAGCCGGCCCTGTTCCCCCCGGCCTCCCCCCGGCGCCGGTGGCCACCACTCTCGGTCCCCAGGGCCTCTCCTTTCCGACCCTTCCCATCGGGTCTCCTCCCCCCTTCAGCTATAGCACTCCCTTTGACAACACTGTGGTTGTCCCTCTTCCGGCGATCGGAGATTCCTACAACTCGGGAGTGACCTACGGGACGATCATTCCGATCCTCTATGCCAAACCCTCCGGACGGATCACGTCGATCTTCGCCCCCTCCGTCATGTACAACTCCTACATGGGCCTTGAATCCGGCTTCAGGTACTACCGCTATTACAAGGGCAATCTCAAGCGGTGGCATGTCATTGCCATTCAGTCCAATTCCATCATGAACTTCTACGAGTTCCACTATCGGGACCTCTCCATGGACAACGGACGGTATATCGTGGATGTCCGTGTGAAGGACTTCAAGAATCCGACCGCCAGATTCTATGGAATCGGACCGACCTCCTCGTTCGGGGACCAGTCAAACTTTACCCTGGCGACCACCTCTGTCCACGGGACCTTCGGTGGAAATTTCGATGACCAGAAGATCCGGGTCTGGTTCATGGAGCGTTACCGCACGTACGGTGCCTCCCCAGGTCAGGTTCCGAACATGCCCTACACGGGGCTTCTCTTTCCCGATGTTCCGGGGTTTGCCACCGGAGCCCAGATTCTGACACACCGTGTCGATGCCACTTACGATACCCGGGACAACCACCTGATCCCTTCCTCGGGAACCTATGCCAGGATATTCGCAGAGCTCGACAACAACATGACCCCGGGCCAGGGAAGCCTTTTCGACCGCTTCGACGCCGAGTACAAATACTGGCTGGCCCACGGGAGCAACGACCAGAATGTCCTGGCCATCCGGGCCATGATCAATCTGATGAATGGCCCCAATATTCCCTTCTTTGCCATGAGCATGCTAGGAGGAGCCTACACGCTGGAGGGATTCGGAACCGGACGTTACTATGATTTTGATGCCTCTTTGTTCAATATCGAGGAACGGATCGCGGCATTCGACATGAACCTTTTCAACGTGGAATCGGAGTGGCAGGTTGCCCCTTTTCTTGGGATCGGTGAGGTTTTTCGGGATGTCACCCAGGTGACCCAATGGGGAAACTATGCCGTCAATCCGGGAGTCGGGTTTCGTGCTCTGGTCAAACCCAATGTTGTCGGTCGTCTCGACATCGGTTATTCGACAGAGGCGGGGGCCGTGACATACGTCGGAATCGGATTTCCCTTTTGAGCCATTCTTCTGTACTGGTCCCGGGCCTTTTGGACTGTCTTGTCGTCCGGCTCTTCCACGGCGCGGATAAATGCTTCCGGCTGGCGGTCGGAAAACAGACAGAGAGGAAGTGAGACCGGGGTCACAAGAAGATCGATGGGAGCGCCGATCGACAGCTCTGCCAGGAGATCGACCGAACTGACCTGCTTGTGCCAGTCCAGGGCGCTGGCCGGCCGGTCGAAAAGGCAGAGAAGAAGGCTGCCTCGGACGTGACTTCCCCGGTGTTCGAGATCTCCGGAGGAAGACGGGACATAACGCCGGATCTTGTACCCGGTTTCCCTGAAGAGTCCGGTATAGCGGGTGACGTGGAGAATGCCAGTCCTGTCGAACCAGGCCACCTCGTTTTCCCTGAAAAGGTGGTGGCCGATCGTGAACCGGGAATTGTTCCAGGAAAAACCCATTGACTGGAGGATCCGGACCATTCGCGGATGCTCCGGGGACCCGGGGGGATAGGTGTCGGGAAGTCGGAGTCCGGTCCTGTCCAGAACGGACTGGTCTGAAAGGGGAACAGGGGCGCTCTGGCAGGAAGAAAGCAGAAGGATGATCATTCCCGCAAGGGCGGAGAGCGGGACCCTTCCTGGACGGAGGGCACGCAGGGTCTGGCGGACGTTGTCGGTGACCGGTTCGATGGGAGGCACATCCTCAGAATTTCGTTGTGTCCTGCCGGAATAGTGAAGCCTCATATTCCGGCAATGTGTTGCAGGACATCCTGCCATTCGAACCGGGAACTGTCAACACGGGAAGACTTTTTCGGGGAACCGGTGGCTTTGCGAGTCTCCCTTTCGGAATCTTTGGGATCGGAAAGAGAGGGGGCATGAGTGAAAAATCCGATGGACAAATCTTTCAGGATCATGGCATGATTGAAGAATGAATGCTCCGTTTTCGCAACCCCTTTCCCTCGTGACCGGAGCCACCGGCTTTGTGGGCTCCTGGGTCGCCGCTCTTCTGGTGGAGTCCGGAGAAAAAATTCGGTGTCTCCGCCGCAAGGAATCTTCGACTGCCAACCTTCCCCCCGAAAGCCCGATGGTCCAATGGGTGGAAGGAGACCTTCTCGATCGGCCCTCCCTTGATCGTGCCATGGAGGGTGTGGAGACCCTCTACCATGTTGCGGCCGACTACCGCCTCTGGTCTCCCAAAAGGGGTCAGATCCTTTTCTCCAATGTGACGGGGACCCGCAATATTCTGGAAGCGGCCCTTAAGGCAGGGGTGTCCCGGGTGGTTTACTGCAGCAGCGTCGCCGCCCTTGGCGCCCGGACCGACGGGATTCCCATCGACGAATCCATGGCTGTCGATAGACAATCGCTTGTTGGAGAGTATAAAATTTCGAAGTACGAGGCCGAGCAGGTGGCCCTCTCGTATGCTGACCGCCTGTCTCTTGTGGTGGTCAATCCTTCCGCGCCGATCGGGGCCCGGGACATCAAGCCCACCCCCACGGGGCGAATCGTCCTCGATTATCTCAAGGGCCGCATGAAGGCCTCCATTCACACTGGGCTTAATGTCGTCCACGTGAGGGATGTGGCGAGGGGGCATCTTCTTGCCGCCCGTCATGGCAAGGCGGGGGAGAAGTATATTCTGGCAGGACGGAACATGACTCTTTTCGAGGTGTTCCGGTCCCTCGAGGCTGTAACGGGAATTCCCGCTCCGACAGTGACCGTTCCCCGGGGAGTTGTTCTTCCTCTTGCCTTTCTGTCGGAGGGAGTCTCACGTCTGACGGGGCGGGAGCCCATGATTCCCCTCGAGGGGGTTCGCATGGCAAAAAAACTCATGTATTATGATGGTAGCCGTGCCGTTCGCGAACTGGGTCTTGCTGTAACACCGGTGGAGGAGGCATTCAGGGATGCGGTCCGCTATTTTGCATCCTCCGGATATCTTGACTCCTCCCTGTCCGAAAGGCTCCTCGGACGAATTGCCTGATTCTCTGGAGTGTCAGCCATCCCTTAGGGTGTGCCGGCCTGAACGATATACGTATCTTCGATGTGCCTGCTGCGAAAACAAATATGGAGGAGTGAATGGAAATATTTCTGACGGAATATGCCGGCGTCTGCGTCGGAGTTAAGAGGGCGATCAAGATGGCTCATCGGACAGCAGAGGAGTCTTCCGGCCCTATCTTTGTCCTGCATGAAATCGTTCACAATACCCATGTGGTCAACGACCTGGCAAACCGCGGCGTCCATTCGGTGGACGATGTCTCCGAGGTCCAGGGAGGAACACTGATCATCAGTGCCCATGGCGTCTCCCCGAGCGTCATCGATGAGGCGAAGTCGCGCAATCTCGATGTCGTTGACACCACCTGTCCTCTGGTCTCAAAAATCCACCGGATCGTCAAGGCTCTGGCAGACAAGAACTACACGATCCTGCTTCTCGGAGAAAAGAGCCATGACGAGGTGATGGGAGTCCAGGGCCATGCGGAGGACCATATCCATATCTTTCACCGCAAGGAAGAAATCGCGGGCCTGCCCCTGACCAATGGTCCGGTGGCCCTCGTGTCACAGACGACTCAATCGATCAAGTATTTCGACGAGATCCTGGAACTCCTTGTCAAGCGCTATCCCCAGCTTGAGGTCCACAACACGATCTGCGACGCCACCGAGAAGCGGCAGACCTCGGCCTTGGCCATTGCGGGAAATATGGATGTCATGATTACAGTCGGATCTATGAGCTCTGCCAATTCCCGGCGCCTCCAGGAGGTTTCCGGTGGGCTCTGTACGGCCTCCTACCTCGTGGACCAGGCTTCCGAAGTCCAGTCAGAATGGTTTTCGGGCCGCGAGCGTGTGGGAGTGACGGCCGGTGCCTCCACACCCGATTACCTGATCGAGGATGTCATCGAGAAACTCAAGGAAATATCCCTGCAAAAAGGAGTGGCGCCTTCGGTCATCCGAAACGAGTCGGCCGAAGAAGAGTTCATCGAGGTCCACTGACCCAAAGGAAGCAGACCTTCCAGCGTCAAGCGGATAGAGCCGGGCGATCCCATTTCGGCCGGACCATATGATTTGAAAGGATGCCATGGCGACAAAGCGGACACTTTTCCTGAACCCTCCCTCTTTCGATGACTTTGATGGAGGTGCAGGTGCAAGA
>JAJZGM010000080.1 GCA_021828525.1 Nitrospirota bacterium
GTTCTAATGCCTTTTTCCAAATAAGCTCCGACAGAATTCTTGCCTTTAAGTTTCCCCGAAGGCTCGCCCGCAATCGTAACGATGACGGGGGAAGACATTTCGAAGTTATCTGAATAGTGAAAAAGGATGCGATCGAGGTCATGACTGTTCCATGAGTCGATCCACTCTTTCGTGAAATGTTCAGCGAATTCCTTGTCGATCATTTTTGGAAACCTCCTGCTTCGGATTGCTAAAAATTCCAGACGAAGCCTCTCCCTATCACCTTAGGAGTCATAAAAAAATAACATGAACGTTTACGAGGTGTTTGGCTCAATGGTGTAATTCCATTCGCCATGAAAGTCGTCACGAATGAGACGAATGGAGGCAAATTCATCGTCGGAAACCTTGATGCCTTTTGGGTACGGATGGTATCCAGCTGCGCCCGTACCTTCAAACCTTTGCGGGACGTCGTAGCCGCAATCAGGTTGACAATGACCTCGTGACTGACCAAGGGCTGACCCCGCCAGTTGAGACTGATGCATGAAAACAGTGGATGCTCGATTTTGTTCCACTTGCTTGTCCCTGGCGGGAAATGGCTGACCCGGACGGGAATGGCGAGTTCATTGGCGAGCCGCTGCAATTCCAGTTTCCATAGCCGAACCCGGGAGCCGTTACTTCCTCCCCCCATCCGCTGTGATCGTCAGCTCCTTGGCATCGGGATAAAGAGCGAAGCCCATTAAAAACCACCAGCGCCGGACAGTGGTCACAGCAAAACTTGCTGATCCAAAGTGTACATTTCCGGAAAAGAATGTCATGCTTGTCGGGATGAGGAATCGTTTTTCCTCTGATTTCTTTCCTCTCTCCTGTGGGACCTCTTTCGGAAGAGATCTCTTCCTCTTTTCTCCCACGACCGACAAGACAAGAAGGATAGCCCTATGGCAAGATCGCGATCCGGAACACTCACTCCCTTTTGTTTCATGAGATCCCTTGTCTTCCTCTTCGGAAGGATTGGCCATCGGCCAGCCCTCTTCTTGGGACGGTGCATAGGAGATCTTTTCCGAATCCTCCTCCGGGGGAAGTCATCCCGGACACTCACGAATCTCGAACTGGCCTTCCCCGAACTTTCGGGAACCCCCGTCATCCACTCTCTCAAAAGGGCGGTGTTCCGCCACTACGGAATGCTCGGTGCGGAATTTCTCCGCTTTCCCGTTCTTTCGGACCGCTGGCTCAGGGAGCATGTTGCGCTTGAGAATGTGGACTGTATCCTGGACCTTCTGGCAAAAAGGAAAGGCATTCTGGCCTTTATTGCCCACTTCGGAAACTGGGAACTGATCAGCAAGCGGCTCGCCCTTGAGATAGACACTCCGATCCATGTGGTCACCCGAAAGATCCGCGACCGCAAGGTCGACCAGTTTATCCGGGAGCACAGGGCTCGACATGGGGGAGCCCGCTCCCTGTCAGCCGAGGACGACGGAATCCGGGGCATCCTGAAAGCCTTGAACCGAAACGAGATCGTCGTTCTGGCCATGGACCAGAGTACGGCCCCTCCCGAAGGACTCCTTTCCCCCTTTTTCGGCCGGACTGCGGGAACCCATCCGGGGGCAGCCCGGATTGCCCTCAGCCGGGGTGTGCCCATCCTGCCCGCCTTCTCTGCGCGCATCTCTCCCGATTGTCACCAGGTCCGGTTTGGACCACCCCTCTGCTTTGAGGACTGTCCCACCGACCACAGGTCTGTCCCGGAAAGGATTCGGTGGATGACGGATCGATGCACCTCCCTGATCGAGGAGCGAGTCCGGGAACATCCCGAGCAGTGGATCTGGATGCACAACCGGTGGAAGCACGCTCCCCCCGCGTTCCGACCGGGAGGGAAATAAGGAAGGGAGCCGAACAGATCGAACAGGAAAGCCCGTCTCCAGGGCCCTGGAGACGGGCCGGAAGATCTCTTGTCCGGATCAGGTGGTGAAGTGGACCCGTGTATGGGATCCGTCGCAGAAGGGCTTTTTCGCGGAATGGCCACACCGGCAGAGGTGATGGACCCTCTGTCCGTCCTTGACCACATTGCCGTGGTCATCGGTGATCGCAATCTCCCCGGTGACCTCCAGGGGGCCGTTCTTCATGCACTTGATGGAAACGTCCATAAATCCTCCTTGCCTTCATGATGTGAGGGGAGACATAGCCCGGCTTAGGCTCTGGGCAGACAGGACACTGTGACCAGGATCATACCATCCCGTGATCTGCCTCGGAATCCTGGTCTAATCCCTATTTTCGGCCTGATCACAGGAAAATGATTTTAATTTTAATAGAAACTTTTGTCAATGAATCTTCCCGGCTTGAGGCGACACTCCCTTCAATTCATGAATTTTTCTTGAACCGGACCTCCCTTTTCCTTAAACTACCCCCATGAAGCAGGTCAGCGAACGCCTCCGCCAATTGAGACAGGAACGGGAACTCTCACTCCGCATGCTGGCAAAAAATGCGGGGATCTCCGCCAGTGCCCTCTCCCAGATTGAAGCGGGACTCGTCTCCCCTTCGATCGCCACACTCGAAAAGATTTGTGCCGCCCTCTCCCTTCCCATCACGTCCCTTTTCGACGAACCGGAAAACGGCGGGGATCCCCTTCTCATGCCCGCCAGAAACAGGCGACGGGTTTACAGCACCACCTCCCATGCCACCGTCGAACCCCTGGCGCGCGGCCTCTCCGGAAAAAAGATGCAGCCGATCCTCATCACGCTCGACCCCGGAGGAGAGGTGGGGGAGCAACCCTATGTCGGCGTCAAGGGGGAGGAGTTCGGCATCGTTGTCTCCGGGACGGTCATCTTTGAACAGGCAGGGAAAAAGTATGATCTCGGCGCCATGGATGCCGTCTATTTCGACCCGCACCAGCCCCACAACTGGAAAAATGCGAACGAAACCCCCGCCATGATCCTTATCGTCGTCTCCCTCTAGGAGGGAGACGATGGACCTCCCTTCTCCCCCAGACGCCTTCCCTGGGGCGATCCCCGAAGGCCTTTCCGAAGGGGAGGCCCGGAAAAGGCTGGAGTCGACAGGTCCCAATTCGGTCCCTCTTCCCGAACCGCCCCCCGGTCGCCTCCTGCTCGCAAAATTCTGGGGACCCGTGCCCTGGATGCTGGAAACCGCCTTCCTTCTCGAACTCGCGACCGGCAAAGATCTCGAAGCTCTGATCGTGATCCTCCTTCTCCTGATGAATGGCCTTCTGGCCTTTCTGAAGGAGGAAAAGGGGAAAGCTGCCCTCCGCCTTCTCCGGGACAAGATGGAGGTAACAGCCCGCGTCAGGCGGGACGGTCTCTGGAAGACAGTTCCCGCACGGGAAATCGTTCCGGGAGACCTCGTCCATGTCCGCCAGGGGGACTTCGTCCCGGCCGACCTCCTCCTGGACTCCGGAACACCGCTCCTCGACCAGTCCTCCCTGACCGGAGAATCCCTTCCTGTCCCGAAGGGTCCGGGGGATCCGCTCTTCGCCGGGACCTTCGTCCGCCGGGGGGAGGGAACGGGACGGGTTACCCGGACAGGAAAGGACTGCGCCTTTGGCCGGACGGTCCAGCTTGTCCACGATGCCGAAACACGAAGCCACGCCGAAGCGACGGTGCTTCAGATCGTCCGCTCCCTCCTTCTGACGGACCTTCTCCTCGCACTCGTCATCGTCCCTCTCTCCCTCAGGAACGGGCTCTCTTTGTCCGCGATCACGGCCTTTGTTCTCATTCTCCTGATTTCGGCCATTCCGATCGCCCTGCCGCCCATGTTTACCCTGGCCAACGCGCTCTCCGCCGTGACCCTCGGAAAACGAGAGGTCCTGGTGACCCGTCTCTCCGCGATTTCGGATGCGGCGGCCATGGAAGAACTGATTTGCGACAAGACCGGAACCCTGACCGAAAACCGTCTGGCGGTCTTCGATGTCAGCCCGGCACCCGGCCATTCCGGGACGGAACTTCTCCAGGCGGCGATGAACGCCTCCGACGCCGCGACCCTGGACCCGCTCGATCTTGCCATTCTTGTCGAGGGAAAGCGCCGGGGGCTTGTCCCCGGGTCAGAGCGTTCCCGGATTTCCTTCACCCCCTTCGATCCCTCCACGAAGCGCACGGAGGCTCTCCTCGAGGAGTCAGGGACCCGGATCCGTGTCGTCAAGGGATCTCCTCCCCTCCTTTCAGCCCTGGGCCTTCTCACCGATCTCCTCCCGCCGGCTCTCCCCGGAGGACAGCGGCCGGTGGCCGTTCTGTCCGGTCCGGAAAATGGCCCGCTAAAGCTTTTGGGGGTCCTTTCCTTTTCTGATCCCTTAAGACACGACAGCCGGCAGACACTTGACCGTCTCCGGGATCTGGGGGTGCGTATCCGTCTGGCGACGGGGGACACGCCGGAGGCCGCCATTCCGGTCGCGCGCGCCCTGGGGCTCTCCGGGGATCCCTGCTCGGGGAAACCGGACCCCTTTCGGGAGGAGTGCGACCTTTTCGCGGGGATTCTCCCTGAAGACAAGTTCATT
This sequence comes from Nitrospirota bacterium, assembly GCA_021828525.1. Taxonomy (GTDB): domain Bacteria; phylum Nitrospirota; class Leptospirillia; order Leptospirillales; family Leptospirillaceae; genus UBA4572. The sequence continues at coordinate 4,475 of JAJZGM010000080.1, forward strand.
CTCGTCAGGAGGCTTCAGGAAAAAGGACGGATCGTGGGAATGACCGGGGACGGAGTCAATGATGCGCCGGCTCTCAGGCAGGCGGAGGTCGGAATCGCCGTGGCCCGCTCCACCGATATCGCCCGGGCCTCGGCGGGGCTTGTGCTGCTGTCGCCAGGCCTTTCCGGCCTGGTCGAGGTCGTCCTTGAAGGCCGGCGGGTCACCCGGCGCCTCCAGAGCTACATTCTCAACAAGATTGTGAAAACCATCGAAATCGCGTTTTTCCTCACAGGAGGGCTCCTCCTTCTCCACACGGCCGTCATCGGATCCCGCCAGGTCCTGCTCCTCATCTTCACCAACGACTTTGTGACCATGGCCCTGGCCAGCGACCGGGTGAGGATTTCCGAAAGACCGGACATCCTCAATATCCGCCAGACGATGATCCGGGGATTCCTCCTTGCCGCCCTCTGGCTCCTCCTGACCTTTTCCCTGTTCCGTGCAGGTCAGACCATCCTCCATCTTTCCCCGGAGAAGTGCCAGACGCTTTCCTTCCTGACCCTGGTCCTGACGGGAATCGGAAATGTCCTTGTCATCCGGCATCCCGGACCCCTGGTCAAATCTCCTCCCTCCCGGACCCTTCTCCTGATTCTGGGAGCCGACATTCTCGTTGCGGGGATCCTGGCAGGAACCCCCTTTCTTTTCTCTCCCCTTCCGTTACCGGTCATTTGTGGTGTTTTTGGAATCGTAGGTGGGGCCACCCTGGCCATTGAAGTTCTGAAGTCACTTCAGACCGGCCCCGATCGGGCGGGAGATGAGGGAGGGAGGCTGGTTTCCGGGAGCGCCGCTCCTCCAGGAGAGAAATGAATCGAAGGCAAGGGCGGGGCTTGCGAGAAATCCCTGGAAGCTCCTGACTCCAAGCTCCTTGAGAAAGTCCCGTTCCCCAAAGCTTTCCATTCCTTCGGCGCAGGTTTCAAGGCCAAGGGCCTGGGCCATTATGACAATCAGGTGCCCGATTTCGAAGGCCTCGCTGTCCCTGTGGATATTCCGGACGAAGGACCGGTCGATCTTCAGAAGATCGACCGAAAAACGGCGGAGCCGGGCCAGCGAGGAATATCCGGTCCCGAAATCGTCGACGGCGATCCGGACACCCCGCTCCTGAAGGACTGTCATGACAGCGAGGGCATCCACGAGGGTTTCGCATGATGGCCGTTTCGGTCAGTTCGAAGGTCAGCTTTCGGGCCTCCTCCCCCGCAATTCCGTAAGCTCCAGCCGTCCAAAGACCTCCGGCTCTCCCAGTTGTCGGGCCGAAAGACTGATCGCCACCCGAAGCTCGCCCAGCCCTTCCTGCCGGAAGCGCCCCATGTCGGAGAGGACTGTCTTCAGGACCCATTCCCCGATGGGAATGATCAGACCGTTCTTCTCCAGGATCGGGATGAAGCGGACGGGGGAAATCGGAACACCGTCAGGGACGCTCCAACGGATCAGGGCCTCGGCTCCACTCGTCCGGCCCGTCGTCATATCGATGACCGGCAGGTAGAAGACACGGAACTCGTGATTCTCGAGAGCCCGGTAAAGACGTTGTTCCATGGCATACCGGTCATTCTGCCTTTGCCGGACGGACCGCTCGAAGAAGCGGACCTGGAAGCGAACGCC
>JAJZGM010000081.1 GCA_021828525.1 Nitrospirota bacterium
GGCCGCTCCATTCCAGGTCTTGGTGTGGCCGTGCTCCTGGTCCTGATCTTCGTGGTCGGCGTCTTCGCCACCAATGTGATCGGGCGCAAGCTTCTGCGGATGGTCGAGGAGCTTCTCATCCACATTCCCATATTCAAGAAGCTCTATACCGCCATCAAGACCATTCTCGACGCATTCTCTCCCTCGGAAGGAAAAGGGTTCAAAAAGGTGGTCCTGGCGGAATATCCCCGGGAAGGGGCCTACACGATGGGATTCCTGACGGCGTGGGTGACCCTGGACGGGGATCCCGTCCGCTATGCCTCTGTCTTTTTCCCGAGCAACAACCTTTATATCGGGGTCCAGGCCTTCATCCCCGAATCGATGGTTGTTGAAACCCAGCTTCCGGTGGAGGAAGGAATCCGCATGATTCTCTCCGGTGGGCTCGGCATGCCCTCCCGCCTGCCTGTGGTCCGGATGCCCGAGGAAATATTCCATGACCATTGACGGGGCGATCCTTGCCGCAGGCTTCGGAACCCGGATGGCCTCCCCGATCCCCAAGGTCGAATCGGTGGTCCTGGGGGAGACCCTGGTGTCCTATCCCTGGCGGGCCCTTCTCTCTCTCGGTCCACGGCTGGGGACCATCCATGTCGTCGTCCGGCCCGAGGGATTCCTGAGAAATCCCGGCCTCGTGGATCCGTCCGGCCAGGAGCCGGCTCTTGTTGTCCAGCAGGTGATGGACGGAACCTGGGGGGCGGTGGAAGCGGTGGCGACAAGCGACCGATTCCTTGGCGGAAAGGCAACCCACCTTCTGGTGGTCAACGGGGACGGTCCCCTCCTCGACGAAGGTCTTCTGGAGCAATTTGCGGTCCTGGGGGAGGCTCATCCCGGATTCCTGTGTCTCGCCACTGCGGAGCTTTCAGACCCCAGGGGGTACGGGCGCATCATTCGGAATGTCGACGGCGAGGTCGTCGACATCCGGGAAGAAAGCCGGGCTTCGGAGGAGGAAAAGAGGATCCGTGAGGTCAATGCCGGGATCTATCTCATTCCCCGGGACATTCTTCTTTCCGCCGTTGCAAAGATTCCTCCAGACCCGGTCAAGAAGGAGCGTTTCCTGACGACCCTCGTCTCGCGGGTCGTCTCTGGCGGGGGGGCGGTCCACACCTTTCCCATGACTCCGGAATGCATGCTTGGGGTCAACACCCAGGAGGAGCTCGCAAGGGTGACAGCCCTTCTCAGGGAACGCATCAACCGTTGTCACATGGAGCGGGGGGTCACCCTCTGGGATCCGTCGCGGACGGATATCGGACCCAAAGTCGAGATCGGGGCCGGAACGGTGATCATGCCCCAGACGGTTCTTGAGGGAAAGACCCGGGTCGGACCTTCCTGCAGGATCGGCATGGGCGTCCACCTGGCCGACACCGTGGTCGGGTCCGGCGTCACTGTCAGGGACTTTGTCGTGGCGACGGAGAGCCGCCTTGGGGACGGATCGGTGGTCGGTCCCTTTTCCCACCTGCGCCCCGGGACTGACCTTGGGGAGGAGTCCCACCTTGGAAACTTTGTCGAGACGAAGAAGACGGTCGTGGGAGCAAAATCCAAGGTGAACCACCTGTCCTATATCGGGGATGCCGAGATCGGGAGCAATACCAATATCGGGGCAGGAACCATCACCTGCAACTACGATGGATACGACAAACACAGGACATGGATCGGGTCCGGCGTCTTTGTCGGAAGCGACACACAGGTCGTGGCCCCTGTCCGTATCGGCGACAGGGCAGTCATTGCCGCCGGGTCGACGGTGACCACAGATGTTCCCGATGACGCCTTGCTCCTTTCGCGGGCTCCTCAGGAGATCCGCCCCGAAGGGGGTGTCCGTTACCACCGTCGCAGGGAGAAAAGATCCGAGGGCAAAAACGGCCGGAGCGCCCCGAAGAAAAAGGAAATAGAATAATGTGCGGAATCATCGGCTACGCTGGCCCGCGTGAGCCGGTCGGAATTGTGCTGGAAGCGCTTTCACGGCTGGAGTACCGTGGCTACGACTCGTCGGGGGTGGCCTTTTTCGGAACGGAAGGAAAGATTTCCGTTGTCCGGGCGTCAGGCAAGCTGTCCCGGCTGGCCGAATCCGTCCAGGGGATGACCGGAGTTCCGGGAACGGCGATCGGACATATCCGGTGGGCGACTCACGGGGCCCCGACAGAAGAAAATGCCCACCCCCACCGGTCCGGACCGATCGTTCTGGTACACAACGGCATCATCGAGAACGAGCGCACTCTCCGAAGAGAGCTGGTCGGGCAGGGGTATTCGTTTTCCTCCGAAACAGACACCGAGGTCCTGGCTCACCTGATCCATCGGGCCTACCGGGAGGAAGGCAATCTGGCCCTGGCGGTCCGGAAAGGACTTTCCGGAGTCGAGGGGAGCTATGCGCTGGCCGTTGTGTGCGAGGAATCTCCCGGTCAGCTGGTGGCCGTCCGCAAGGGAGCCCCCCTGATCCTGGGAGAGGGGGAGGGGGAATTTTTTGTCGCGTCGGATGTTCCGGCCTTTCTCAAGTGGACGCGTCGGGTCATGCCGCTCCCTCCCGAGGTTGTGGTCACGCTGTCGTCCAAGGGAGTCTCCTTGTGCCGTCTCTCCGATGGCCAGGGCGTCCCGGCCGTCTTCGAAGAGGTCCCCTGGGATCCGGTGCAGGCGGAGAAAGGACATTACCGCCACTTCATGGAGAAAGAGATTTTCGAGGGTCCCCGGGCTATCATGGATACGCTTGAGGGCCGCCTGGGGGAAGAAAATTCCCGCGTCCTCCTTCCGGAGCTCGTCCGGCTGGGGCCCAATCCGACAGAAATCGTCTTCGTCGCCTGCGGAACCTCCTACCATGCCTCCCTTCTGGGCCGCCAGATGATCGAGGCTCTCTCCCCCGTTCCTGTCCGGGTCGAGATCGCCTCCGAATTCCGCTACCGCCCCTTGCGCTTCCGGAGAGGGGCCTGGGTCATCGGGATCAGCCAGTCCGGGGAGACGGCCGACACCCTGGGGGCCCTGGAGGTGGCCCGGAAGGAGGGATATCTGACAGTGGCCATCACAAATGTCGGAGGTTCCTCCATCACCCGGGAAGCCGAGGCGACCCTCCTGACCCGGGCCGGCCCGGAGATCGGGGTTGCCTCCACCAAGGCCTTCATCGCCCAGGTGACCCTTGTCTGGCTGCTTGCCCTCTATCTTGGGCGGCGGGAGTCGCCCGATGTTCGGGACTCCCTGGCGGCTCTCGTCAGATCCCCGGCCCGTATGGAAGGATTCCTGGGGGCGGTTGACCGGGACCTGATCGACCGGCTCTCTCGTCAGATCCTGGCCGCCCGGTTTGTCATCTTCATCGGTCGGGGGATCGACTATCCCCTGGCGATCGAGGGAGCCCTCAAGCTGAAGGAGATCACCTACCGTCCGGCCGACGGGTATCCCGGGGGGGAGCTCAAGCACGGTCCCATCGCCCTGGTGGAGCCGGGGGTTCTGGTTGTGGCACCCCTTGTGGATATCCGGCTTCGCCCCAAGGAAATTTCCAATATCCGGGAGATCGAAGCCCGTGGCGGAACCGTCATTACGATCGGCCAGGCAGAAAGCGGTGCCGAGGATCCCGTCCCCACCTTTCCCCTGCCCGCCTCGTCGGGGTGGGACGGAGTCTTCTACGCCTCGGCAGTGCTCCAGTTCCTTGCCTACCGGGCCGCTTCCATCGCAGGAAATGACGTGGATCAGCCCCGAAATCTGGCCAAATCCGTGACCGTCGAATAAAACCTTGAGGAGCCTTTCGTCATGACCAATGACTGGACAATAGAAACAGAACCTCTCGTTCCCGGAAAGGTCGAGGTGGTGGTTCCCTCATTTTCTCCGGATGGCTCAAAGATCGCCTTTGTCCGCCTGACGGATCCTGACACCATTCACGAGACCAGGGATTTGGGATGCCTGACCATTCTCGATGCCAAGAGCCGGGAGGTTCTTCATGACGTGGGCAAGAACCTGGTGGCGGTCAACTATCGGGAAAGAGGACGGGGAGCCAATGAACTGATCTATGCCTGGTCGCCGGACAGCCGCTATGTCACCTTTCACCAGGACCGGCCCAACTGGGAACATTTTGGAGCCCGCTGGTCCCTTCAACGGCTCGATACCTTAAGCGGAGCGGTCGACCCCTTCCCCTTCGATTCCGATGCGATCCGTCCCCAGGCCCTTCTTCCTTCTCCGTCTGGACGTCTTCTGGCGATCCATACACGCCAGCGCTGGAAGCCCTATACCAGGAAGATTCTCTGGAAGACCACCCATCACATGGTCCTGGGTGACCAGCTCCTGGTCTGCGGTCCATTGGGGGAGAATTCGGTCAATGTGATCGACTGGCCTTCGGAGCGCTACGTCCACGAGGAGGTGCTGGGGGATTTCCACTGGTCCCCGGCGGGAGACAGGCTCGCTTACATCGTCCGCTTCAAGGAGGGCCGCTTCCGGGAGGAATGCCTCCTTTATCTCTGGGAGCCCGGTTCCGCATCCCGGGAAATCTTCCGGACCTCCGAGCATCTCGACCACTTCTCCTTTTCGCCTGACGGCCGCTCCCTCTGGTTTCACACCCGCGACAGGCGCGTCGAAAATCCCCAGAAACGAAACACTCTTCACAGGCTTGATCTTGAGGGCGGAGAGGACCACATCCTTCTCGAACACCGCGAGTTCTTCTATCCCCTGCTCGCGGGAACCGGGAAGGATGTTCTGATGGAGATGCAGCTGGAAGCGGGCGGGAGGGGGATCGCCCTCTACCACACGGAGACCGGAACCCCGGTTCCGGTGGTCAAGACGGGGTACAGCCTCTACCCCCTCTGGTCTCCCACCGGAGATTCCTTTCTCTATCTCCGGACAAAACCCGATTCCAAGCCCTTCTGGACCTGGCCGACCGAACCCTTTCTCCAGCGTGTCTCAGGAGGGGCGCCGAACCGTGTCCTTCCCGTCGATGCCACGGCAAAGCTCGTGAATTGCCGTCCGGCCTTCTCTCCGTCAGGACGGGAAATCCTCTTTGTCGCCAAGGACGAGGAGGAGGAGTCCGCAGACCGCTTCGCAGGGCTGTGGCTCTCGCGCATACTCGAATCAGGGGGAGCCAAATCCTCTTGAGCGAATCCGAATCTCCCGAAATTCCTTTAAATCCGGAACAGGAAGCGGCCGTTCTTCATGAGGGGGGGCCCCTTCTTGTCCTGGCTCCGGCTGGCTCCGGAAAGACCCGGGTCGTGATCGAACGGCTCATCGCCCTGATCGACCGGTCAGGACTGGGAGGGGAGGGCTTTTTCGTCGCCACTTTTACGAGAAAGGCGGCGGGAGAGCTCACGGAGCGGATCACCAGAAGGCTCCCGGGCGCACGACTGCCCTGGGTGGGAACCTTCCACTCCCTTTCGGCCCGCCTTCTTCGGAGGTTCTCCGGCACGGCCGGACTCTCTCCGGATTTCACCATCTTCGATGCCGGAGACCAGAAAGCCCTGGTCCGCGAGATCATGAAGCGCCACCGGATTTCCGACGAGGATGTGAACCCCCAGGATGTCCTTCGTCAGATAGGCCGCTGGAAAAATGCCCGGCAAGGGCCGGGTCCCGACCTCGCCCGACGTCTCTTTGGGACCAATCGCTGGTTTGCCACCTGCTACGAAGAGTATGAAAAGGGACTCGAGGCCAGCCGGGCCCTGGACTACGACGATCTTCTTCTCCGTCTCGTCGCCCTCTTAGGCAGGAGCCCGGAAGTGTCAGGGGAGCTCCGGGAGCAGTTTCACCACATCCTGGTGGATGAATACCAGGACACCAATCCACTCCAGGAGGAACTCATCAGACTTCTCTCCCGGAACAGGACCAACGTGACGGTCGTGGGAGACGACGACCAGAGCATTTACCAGTTCAGGGGGGCGGACATCACCCACATCACCTCCTTTGCCCTGAATTATCCCGGAGCCCGTCGGGTCCTTCTTTCGCGGAACTACCGTTCCACCCCCACGATCGTCTCCGCCGCATCCTCGGTCATCGCCCGAAACGGAAAGCGTTACGAAAAGGAGGTGCAGGCCGTCCGGGGAACGGGAGTTCCCGTTATCATGAAGGAGCTCTCCTCTGAG
>JAJZGM010000082.1 GCA_021828525.1 Nitrospirota bacterium
TTCCGAGTCGCAGGCGATGGTTCTCGGACGGCTTGTCCAGGGGGATTTCGTCATCCTGTCGCCCCTCTGCTCGCCTTATCTCTCCCAGGAGATGGGGATCGTCACCCGGTCAGGGAACAAACGGGAGGCCAGGGCTTTCGAGGACTATCTCCTGGGGGCCAAGGCCCAGGGATACCTGATGACGCACGGTTACCATTGACCAGGGAGGGCGGATCATGATCCATTCGGCCCTGTCGGTCACGGTGGCCCTCTCCTTCCTGACGGCCACGATCCTCTCCGTCCTGAGTCTGCCCCTGGCCGGATGGATCGTCTTCTCCCGGAGTTCCTGGACGACGCTCGGAGAGTCGATCCTGACGCTCACCCTCGTCCTTCCCCCGGCCGTCCTGGGTTATCTTCTTCTGGTGGTCTTCAGTCCGGACAGCCTTCCGGGATCCCTCATGGCCCGTCTGCTTGGTCATCCTCTTCCCTTTTCCTTCGCCGGCCTCCTCTTGGCCTCCCTGATCTACAGCCTCCCCTTCTCGGTTCAGCCGGTCGCCCAGTCCTTTCGGCAGATTCCGCTCCGGACCATCGAAATGGCGCGGATCCTGGGAGCGCGTCCTTTCACGGTCTTCCGGAAGATCGTGGTCCCGATGTCGCTTCCCGGGCTGGCGACGGGATGGGTTCTGGGATTTGCCCATACGGTGGGGGAGTTCGGAGTGGTCATGATGGTGGGAGGAAATATCCCCGGCGAGACCCGGACCCTTTCCCTCAAGGCCTATGACGACCTTCTGTCGATGAAAGCGCACGGGGCCCGGGACTCGGTTCTTATCCTTCTCCTGTTTTCCTCCGTCTCCCTTGTCGCCCTCAATCTCCTCCGACGGAAAGGGGTGGACCCCCATGCGCCCGATGCCCCTTGAGGTCGATCTCGTCCTGCCAAGGCTGGGAGCGACCCCTTCCGGGAGGCGGGTCGTCTTCACCCTCTCCCGGGACTCCGGAATTCTGGGACTCTGCGGACCTTCGGGATCGGGGAAGACGACGCTTTTGCGGGTGATGGCCGGTCTTTGTCCCAAAGCCTCGGGGGTCGTCCGGGTGGATGGGGTTCCCTGGCTTGACAGCAACCTGGGAACGGATCTCCCTTTGGAAGGGAGGTCCGTGGCGTATCTCCCTCAGGGAGTCTCTCTCTTTCCCCACATGAATGTCCGGGAGAATCTTGTCTTTGCTTCCCGGCTGGCGGGGTCCGCACGCGTTGTGAAAAGGCCGCCTTCGACAGGAAGGCTTGCCGGGTTCAGGTCATTCTGGAGGGCCAGGGGTCTTCCCGGATGGGCGCAGGAGGTCGTCGAGCTTTTCGGGGTCTCCCGCCTCCTTGAAAAAAGGAGCGGGGAGCTCTCCGGCGGACAGGTCACACGGATCGCTCTGGCCAGGTGCTTTCTCAGATCTGCCCGGCTTTACCTTCTCGACGAGCCCTTTGCGGGAGTCGATCCGGAGGGCCGGGCCAGTCTGGGCCGGATATTGGCCGGACTCCTGGCAAGGCGGCAGGCGATGGCCCTTCTGGTCACCCATACGCCGGACGAGCTTTGTTCCCTGGCCGGCGGAATGGTCCGTCTTCTTCCGGAAGAGGACGGGGACGGGAGTCCTGGCGTTCCGGTCTCCCCGGGAAGAATGTCGGAGACTGAGGCAAGGGGCCTTCTCGCCAGAAGCGGAGGATGGGAATGAATGCGGGTATCAGGACAGGAATCCTTGTGGCGGGGACTCTTCTCCTCACCCATCCCGGAGGAGTCTCGGCCCACGGAATGATGCCGGCCGACATGGCCTCTCTTGCTCCGGGCCGGGTCATCGCCGTCATGGAGTCCGACTTTCTGGTCCCGGATGGTTTCGGGCGGCTTCCCGGACCCCTTTTTTACCTGGGCCACAAAAAGGCGCTCGGACTCTCCCGGCACCAGATCGAGAAGATCCGGAACATCGCCCGGACCATCATGCCGGCGACCGTACGGCAAGGGATGGCGATCGAGGCCCTCAAGAGAAGAGTCGTCCGTCTCTCCGACGGCCGGAAACCCCTGAGGGAGGAAGAGCTCCGGAGAGTTCTCGGTCGGATCGGAATGATGGAATCGAAGGCAGACCTTGACCACATCCTGGCCCATCGGGCCTGTCTGGATCTTCTGACCCCCGGGCAGCGGAATCGGCTGTTTGCCCTTCTCTCCTCCCGCTAGACGAATTTCGCTTCATCCTCCGGCCCGCTCCGGGTCTTCCTCTTCCGGAGAAAGTCCAGAAGCTCTCCCAAAGGGCGGGCATTGATGACATCTGAAGCCTCGATCCATCCCCTCCGGGCCTGGCCCACCCCCCATTCGAGATTGTCGAACTCCCCCGTGGTGTGGGCATCGGAGTTGATGGCAAGCCGTACCCCCTCGTCTTTGGCCATGCGGCAGTAGATGTCGGTCAGGTCGAGGCGCTCCGGATGGGCGTTGACCTCAAGGGCCACCTGGCGCTCCCGGGCCTTTCTGAGAACCCGGAGCATGTCAAGGTCGTAGGGCTCCCGTTCCCCGATCAGGCGACCGGTGGGATGAGCCAGGATGTTGAACCGGGGATGGTCCATGGCCCGGAGGATGCGGGTCGTCTGGTCGGCCCGGGAGAGGGAGAATTTGCTGTGCACCGCCCCCACGACCAGGTCGAGAGACTCAAGAACGCTGTCGGGCAGGTCGAGCTGTCCGTCTTCGAGGATATCCACTTCGATTCCCTTCAAGAGGGCGAGATCGGGAAAGAGGGAGCGGAGACGGTCGATTTCCTCTCCCTGGTCCCGGAGGGCGGCCGGACCAAGACCATGGACCATCGTGAGGCGCCGGGAGTGGTCGGTGATGGCCAGATAGGACCATCCCCGGTCGCGTGCGGCCTCGGCCATCTCCCGGACACTGTTGTGGCCGTCGGTCCTCCGGGTGTGGGCGTGCAGGTCGCCCTTGAGGTCGGGGAGGGAGACAAGGGCGGGAAGGGGGCCCCGGGCGGACCTCTGGATCTCCCCGCGATCCTCCCGGAGCTCGGGAGGGATGATCGAAAGGCCCAGGATGCGGTAGACCGATTCCTCGGTCTCTCCGGCGACAAGGGTCTTCCCCCGGAAGACCCCGTATTCGTTGATCTTGAGCCCCCGGTCCTGGGCGAGCCTCCGGAGGGCGATATTGTGGGCCCGGGATCCGGTGAAGTAGACGAGGGCCGCCCCGAAGGAGGTGGGGGGCATGACCCGGAGGTCGACCTGGATCCCGGAGGAGAGGACGACACTGGCTTTGGTTGAGCCGCTGGCGAGAACGCGGTCCACCCCCTCCCAGGAGACGAAGCTTTGGACGACGGGCTCCGGATCCTCCGTGGTGACAAGGACGTCGAGATCACCCACCGTTTCCTTCATCCGCCGGAAACTTCCGGCAACGACCACCTCCCGGACCCCCCGGACTCCCTTGAGGAGGGGGACCAGAGGTCTGGCATACTGGGCGGCTGTGGCCAGCTTGTAGCGGCGAACCTTGGCCAGTCTGGCCTCGACCGACTTTATGAGGCGCTCTTCTGAGCGGGGGCCGAATCCCCGGAGTTTGGCCACCCGGTGGTCCCGGAGCGCCCGGTAGAGTCCGTTGATATCGTGCACCCCGAGTTCCTCGTAGAAGGTCCGGACCTTCTTGGGACCGAGGCCGGGGATCTCGAGAAGGTCGGTCAGGTGGGGCGGAAACTCCTTCTGGAGCTTGTCCAGGGCCGACAGTCGTCCTGTGGACAGGATCTCCCGGATCTTTCCGTCGAGGTCCGTGCCCACCCCCGGGATCCGGGGAAGATGGCCGGTTTTGGAGAGGGCTTCGGAGAGGCTCTCCCCCCACTCCCCCACGGTCCGGGCGGCGTTTCGGTAGGCCCGGACCCGGAAGGGGTTGTCCCCGCGGACCTCAAGCAGATCGGCCACCTGGTCGAAGATCCTCGCGATATCGGCATTGTGGACGAGCATCGCCTCCCCCTTTCTGTCCGAGACCCCCTCTCTCCCCTTTGTCAGGGAGGGGAGAGGTCTCCCACGGCGTAATGGTAAAGAACGACCTTCTGGGCCAGGGAATATTTGGCCGTGACCAGATCGGCCCGGGCCTTTCGAAGCGAGGTCTGGGCGTCGATCACATCGAGGGCCGTCGCCATCCCTGCGCTGTAGGAGCCTTCCTCGAGACGGTCGTATTCGAGGGCGTTGGAAAGTTCGGCCCGGCTTTCGGCCAGCTCCTGCCGGGCCTCCACGATGTCGAGGTAGGCCTGGCGGACCTGCGAGGAGACCGAAAGCTCCGTCTCCTCCTTCTGGTGGATCGACTCGTTTAAAAAGGCCCTGGCCTGATGGATCTGGGCCAGGTTTCCGCCTCCCTCGAAGATGGGAATGTTGAGGACCCCTCCAAAGGCGAAGGAGGAATAGGGGCCGCTGGGAAGAGAGGGAAACCCCAGGGCCGACGGAGGAATCTGGGCCAGGAAGTACTGGGCCTGCCCGGTCAGGGAGGGATAGTTCTGGCGCCAGGTCACCTTGAGGTTCTCCTGGGCCGCATTGACCGAATGACGGGCCGCCAGAAGAGAGGGATTGGATTCGGCAGCCTTCTGGAGATCCGGCAGAAGGCGGGCCCGCAGTCCCTCGGGGAGCGGAAAGTCGGTGACGGGAACATAGTGTTTTTCCGTAAGGTCTCCGAGGGTGGTGGCCAGGACAATCTGGGCTTTTTTCCGGACGTTCACCGCCTGGATCCTCCCCAGGAGGGCGTTGGCCAGGTTGACTTTAGCCTGGGTCACGTCGGCCTTCAGGCCCATGCCGGCCTTGAGCCGCATGAGGGAGGCGTCGAGATGGTTGCGCGCGTCGATCACATTGAGCCTGGTCACCTTTTCCTGCTCGATCGCCTCGATCAGGGCATAGTAGGTCGTTTCCACATCCCGGACGATCGACTGGGAGGTTTCGAGATAGGCATCCTTCTGGGCTCTTAAGGACCATTTTCTCTGGGAGATCTGGGAGGTGGTCCGGCCAAAGTCGAAGATCAGCTGCGTGAGGGTCACGGTCATGAGCTGGACATCGACAAACTGGTAGTTCGGAAAGAGAAAAAATCCGAGAAAGCTGTTTGCATAGGTGTTCTGGTAGGAAGCCTGGAGCTGGGGAAGGTAACTCGAACGGGCCTGGGTCTCCGTGGCCCGGAGATTCCGGATCCGGTCCTGGTCGATCTTCCGGAGCGGACGAAGGTGGAGGGCCCGGCGAACGGCCTCCTTCATCGTGATCGGAAGCCCCGAAAGATTCGGAGAGGTCAACGCCTCCTCCGTTGTCGTCCGGGACTGGGCCTTGGCCTCCCCGGCTTGGCCCCCGACAAGAAGCAGGGCTAAAAAAAGGGCGGAGAGTTCCCTTCGGACGGGGGCTCTCCCGACTGTTCCGGACCGGATTGGATCAAACCATGTCATCATGCGTCTCCCGCCGTTTGGGTGTTTCTGATCAGTCGAGCGCCTTCCGGAAGCGCAGGGTGGAGAGTGTCAGAAGGCCGATCCCGATCCCCGCCAACGCCAGAAGGTCGGGCCAGAGGACCGCGATCCCGACCCCCTTTAAAAAGGTGGCCCGGATCACGACCAGATAGTAGCGGAGGGGGTCCAGGTAGGTCACCCACTGCATGGGCCGGGACATGCTGGCGATCGGAAAGCTGAATCCCGACAGGGTGAACATGGGATTCGAGACGAAGAAGTTCAACCCGAAGGCCTGCTGCTGGGTCCGGACCATGGTGGAAATCAGGAGTCCCAGACCCAGGGTGCTCAGGAGAAAGAGTCCGGTTCCCAGCATCAGGATGAAGGGATTGCCCACGAAGGGCACCTGGAACCAGAGGACTCCGAAAAGGGCCACGAGAACGGTCTCGGCAAATCCGATCAGAAAGAAGGGGATCGTTTTTCCCAGAATGAATTCGTAGGGGCGGATGGGAGAGACCATGATCTGTTCGAGCGTCCCGATCTCCCGCTCCCGGACGACGGCGGAGGCGGTCAGGGAGACGGTGAGGATCAGCGAAAGCGTTCCCACCACCCCCGGGACGAAAAACCATCGTCCGTCCAGATTGGGGTTGAACCAGGGACGCTG
>JAJZGM010000083.1 GCA_021828525.1 Nitrospirota bacterium
ATCTGGGTCCTGGACCAGTGAGGGCGGGGCGGATTCCTGTTTTTTCAGAGGACGGATACGGACAAGAAGCCGGACGACTCTTCCGATCAGGACAAGAAGAGTGGCGAGGACGAGTAATCGAATGAGCATCGGCGATCCGGGATGAAAGGAAGAAAGATGGTCACGTTCTGCGAATATATGAAGCAGTCCCTTGGAGGATCCGGTTCCGGATATTACTCTGCCCGCGCAAGAATCGGATTCGAGGGAGGAGATTTTTTCACGGCTCCGGAGACAAGCAGTGCCTTTGCCTCCCTCCTTGCCCTCCAGATCATGGGGCTTGACCGGGCCCTCGGATCTCCCGATCCATTCTATATGATTGAAGCGGGCCCGGGCAATGGAACCCTCGCCGTTTCACTCCTGACAATTTTCAGGGCGGCCGACCCTGGCCTTTTCGACCGCCTCTCCCCCCTGTTCTATGAGATTCCGGGCATTCTGCGAGAGCGACAGGAAAAAAGAATCTCCACCTTCAGCCTGCGCCACCCTCCCCGGTGGATCAATCCGGTCGGGATGGAAGGGGATGTCGATGAGCAGATTGCTCCCGGTGAGGGTGTCGTCTTCGGGAACGAATTTTTGGATGCCCTTCCCGTCCACCGGATCCGGGGAGGCGTAAGCGGATGGGAAGAATGCTATGTGGATATGACGGGCCGGGAATTTCGGGAGGTCTGGGGCCCTCTTTCATCGGAGGAGCTCGTCTTGGAGGTCCGGGAAAATCTGGGAGAGAATCCCGCGGATCGGCTCGGACATGAATTTGAGATCTGCCTCGCACTTCCGGAGGTTCTTGGCCATCTCGACCATTTCCTTGCGCGGGGCTTCATGCTCTGGATTGATTACGGGGATATTGCTGAAGAGCTGTATTCCGAACGGAGAAAAAAGGGGACTCTCCTGGCCTACCGGAATCACCGCGTCAGCGAAAATCTTCTGGGTGACCTCCAGGGAGAGTCGGACCTGACCGCCTTTGTCGATTTCTCCCGTGTTTTCCGGAGTCTTTCCCGACTGGGATACCGGCTGGAGGGGTATACAGACCAGATGTCCTGGCTGATGGGGCTGGGATTCCCCGAATGGATCGAAGCCAATGCCGACCGTCTGACCCCCGAAGAGACCGTCCAGGCCGGGATTCTTCTCCACCCCTTGAAAATGGGCCGGATCTTCAAGGTGCTTCTGATGGGAAAAGGGGTCGGATCTCCGGAACTTTCGGGGTTTCGGTTCGGTGGCCTCCGGCCCCCTCCGTAACGGAGGCCGGAGATCCTGACTACTTCTGGTTCTGGACGATGTATCGGGTGACCAGGCTGGCCTCCTCCTCCGAGAGAGACTGGCGGCCCGTCTGTTTCATGTACCGGTTCATTTTGAGGACGAGAATTCTCCAGTCTTCGGTGGAGCGGTGGGTGAGCGCCGGGAGGGCGTGGCACTGGGTGCACCTGGTCGCAAAGAGGACAGCGGGAGACTCCGCCACCTTTGGAATTCCCGCAGGTCTCAGTGTGGAGATCCTCCTGGCGGCATGGGGTCCGGGAATCAAAAATAAAAGGAGAAAAAATACGGCAGCGGCTCCGAGGGTGATCAGAAGGGCGCGCCCGTTTGAAAGCGGGGGGCGGGACGTCACGGGGTTTCTCCGATCTTTTTTCTGAGAAATGGGAGGAGATCCTTGTTGATGCTCTCCTGGTAAAGTCGTCCCAGGAGTCTGGACGGATCGGACTTGTCAAAGGAAAGGACGGGCTTGGGAGAGCTGTGTCGTTCCATGGTGCGGTCGATCGTCCGGGTCACTCCGCCTTCACCATGGAGGAGGATGATGGCCTCCATACGGATTTTGCCTTCCTGGGTCGTCTGCAGAAGCCCTTCCTTGACCTTGTCCTGAAACTTCCTGACATGGATCTGGATCGTCGAGCCATCTGGAGGGACGGGTCCCCCGGGAATCACCGCATCGAATCCGCCGGCCCGAAGATCCCGGACGAGGATGGCATCGAGAGAGGGCCCGATGGGATTTTCCGGAACAAGCTGGGCGTATGACCCGTCACTCTTGAAAAAAGTTCCCATATCTTCCATCCCAAGGGGAATTTGGGTCGGAAGAACGTAGATGGTCAGGGCCGAAAGGCCTGATTTTGCATGGACCGCTGGCGCTACGGGATCCGGAACGAGTATGGGAGGCGCCGGTCCGTAGGAGGTGCAGGCGGATACAAGAAAAAGACCCAACAGGAGAGCCAGCCCTGGAAAAGGACGGGCGGTGACTTCCGGCGAAAGTCGGGATGAGAAATCTTTTTTCATCGGCAATCCTTTCAAGGGACATTGATCCCAGGCTTAGTGAGTTCCACCGTCGGAAGGGGTCTCTCCCTTCGGAAGAATCGAAAGATCCTGACGGTTAATTATGGGGGAGCCGCCGGGAGGATTCCTCCAGATGACGGCAAGGTGGTGAAGACCCTCTTTTAGCGGGGGAGCCGTCACCCATGTAGTCCGTTCCTCAGAAAGGTCCGCCATGGCCACCGGCTGACCGTCCACTGTCACCTCAAGCTGGTAAAAGACGTGCGGGGGTGGAGGCGCGGAAAACAGGACGTGAATCTTAAGCGGGTCTTCTGAATGAAGGTCAGGGGGATAGATCACCTGGAAGGGGGGGGAGGCGGCAAATCCCGGACGCCAGGAAAGCAGGAGGAAAAAGAGGAGCATGAGGGTTGTCCCGGAAAAAACTGTGGAGGGAAGGAGGCTTCCTGTTCCGGTCTTTCGTCTATCCATCCATTCTCCTCTCTGATACAATGGCCCAATGATCATCTCTCCTCATTCCCACCTTTTTCTAAAATACATCATCCTGGAGCGTGTTGCGAAGGGAATGTTCGCCCTTCTGATCGGTCTTGGAGGTCTTTCCTTAGGTCCCGTGCGGCTCAACCATCTCCTTTACCATTGGGCCCAGAACTTCAATATCGATGTCGACAATGCCTGGACGGGGCAGATTTTCAGGAAAACAGGCCTCATCGGGCCCAATATGCTTCTTATCATCTCGGTCGGAGGAATCGCCTACGGTCTTCTGAACTTTATCGTGGCCTGGGGTCTCCACCGGAGATACCGGTGGGCCGAATACATGACGATCGTCGAAATTTCAGCCCTGATCCCGGTCGAAGTCTATGCGATGCATTCCCATTTCTCGTTGTGGCGGTTCGGGGCCTTTGTCCTCAACATCATCATTGTGATCTACCTTCTCCGGAACCGCCAGCTCTTTCACGGGGTTCACGAAAACACGGAGCCTGTCGCTGAGGGATGAATCCCGCCGGTTCGACCCGGGGGGGAGGAATGTCGGACCATGCCGGCTTTGGTTCCCCTGATCCTTTTTCTTTCGAATTTTCTGAACTATCTTGATCGCCAACTCTTTTCGGCGCTGTTTCCCATCATCGCTCCGGCCTTTCGGCTTTCCGATCCTCTTGTGGGAGCCCTGGGCTCTTCCTTTACCCTCTCCTATCTTTTGGCCGCCCCCCTTGCCGGCTTTCTCTCGGACCGGATACACCCGAGACAAGTTCTGGCGGGCGGGATCTTCGTATTTTCTGCCGGAATGTGGATCTGTGCCTTGTCCGAAGGGGCCGCCGGCCTGTTTCTGGGGCGTTCCCTGACAGGAGTCGGGGAAGCCGCCCTGTTTGTGGTCGGCCCCCAGTCCATCGGCATCGAGCGGGGATCGGCAGGAAAGCTGGCAGTCTTTCTCTCTGCGATGCCCCTTGGGGGAGCGGCCGGTTTTGTGGCGGCCTCCCATGCCACCGCCGCCTCCTTCCGCCACATCCTGATGTTCCCCGTCATTCCCGGAGTGATCCTCGCCCTGATTCTTCTTTCTGTCTCCATCCCGTTCCCGGACAAGGGCTCTTCCCCCGTCCATCCCCGGGAGGTGGGGGCCCTGTTTTTCAGGGATCGCTCCCTTTGGTCGATCCTGATTGTGGAAGGAACCAATATTTTTGTCATGGGGGGAATGTCCGTATGGATTTCGCTTTACCTGACCAGGGAGAAACATCTCGGGATGGGACTGGCGAGCGAAATGTCGGGAATGGCTCTGGTCGTAGGGGGCCTGGCGGGAATCCTTCTTTCAGGAATTCTGTGTGACCGGTTTTCCTCAGGAAGTCTCCGTCCTCTCTTCCTTGTCCTCCAGGGCAGCCAGGGCCTTTCTCTGGCCGGAATCGTCATCGTTCTTGCTGTTTCCGGGAAGTTTCTTCTCTTTGCCGGGCTTCTGCTCGCCAGTATCGGTCTTTTCGGAGCCAATGTCCCCGTTCTGGTCGCCCTCTTGCGCAAGTCCCCTCCTGCCATGTGGGGAACGCTTCTGGGAAGCGTCCTCTTTGTGGCGCACCTCTTCGGAGATCTTCCCTCGGCCACTGTCATCGGTCTCTTTGCCTCGAGGATCGGCCTGTCCCGGTCCCTGGAACTGCTTCTTCCCGTACCTGTCATGATCGGTCTCCTGTCCCTTTGGATTGTCCTAAACAATGAGGGCAAGAGGAGAACCCCTTGATTTTCGATGGTGATCGGACGATGCTAGAACCTCGTGAATCTGTTTTCAGTGTCAAAACCGGTATCAGGAGACCTCATTGGGCAAATCTGTCAGGGACATTATGGTCAAGGATGTCATTACGGTCAGGAAGGAAACGTCTCTCCGGGACTTGGCGGAAATTCTCACCTCCCGTCACATCGGGGGGGTTCCCGTCCTGGACGAGGGAGGACGGTATCTGGGAGTCGTGGGCGAACATGACCTGATCCGCCACGAAAAGCCCCTTCATATTCCAACCGTCATCACCCTTTTCGATTCCTGGATTCCTCTTGAACTCCCTTCCTCCATCAAGAAGGAGATCGAGCGGATATCGGCCACCAGAGTGGCGGACCTTTTCAATCAAAAGGCTCCGACCGTCACTCCCGTCACTCCCGTTCGGGATGCGGTCTCCCTTTTCGAGCGGGAGGATGTGGATATTCTCCCTGTTCTCGAGTCCGGCAAGATCGTCGGAGTGGTCGGGAGGGGGGATCTGGTCCATCTTCTCGTGACCGGCGATGACCTTATCGATTAGGCAAGATGACACACTGACTCTCCCGGAATCGCTGGATACGGAGGAGGTGGGATTGGCCCTGGGGGAGACAGCTCCTCCCGGAGCCCTGATTCTTCTTTCCGGGCCCATGGGATCAGGAAAGACCTCTTTGGCCCGGGGTGTGGCAAAGGGGCTGGGAATTACGGCAAATGTCGTCAGTCCGACCTTTCTTTATCTCCAGTGCTATGACGTGAGGGAGAGTGGCCGGAGGGCGGATTTTCTTCATGCCGACTGGGACCGGGTCTCCGGTGAACCCGAGGAGCTGGAGGAGTCTTTGCTGGACGGCAGGGAAGCTCGGGTGACTCTCGTTGAATGGGGGGAAAAACTTTCCCGGTCCGTCCGGGAGTCCTTTTTCCAGGTGTTGCATGTCGAAATTTCCCCCTTGGTCTCTGGCCGGCTTCTGACGATGACGTGGACCGCTCTGGGGCGGGAGGGGGAGAGGGTGTGCGAGTGGAGAAGGTCCTTTTTCTCCACGATGGCGGGTCGGGGATATCCGGCCCCGGTCCCCGGGACATGAGTTCTTGGGTCCCGGATTCTGAAAACCGCTGAGGAGACCGGAGATGGAACATCTTTTCGCTCCATGGCGCATGCGTTATATCCGGGGAGAGTCCAGGACCGCCCCCGGCGGAGGATGCCTCCTGTGCGATATTCCCGCCACGGGTGTGTCCCGGGAGAGGCTCGTTCTCTTTTGCGGCTCTCTCTGCTATGTCGTCATGAATGCCTTTCCCTACACCAGTGGCCACCTGATGGTCGTTCCGCATGCGCACGGCCCCACGATGGGGGATTTCCCGCTTGAAACCCTCTGCGAAATGACAGGGCTCCTCAGGGAATGTGAACGGATCATCGGGGAGACCTTCCATCCCGGGGGCTTCAATATGGGGATCAACGTTGGACAGGCCGCGGGAGCCGGGATTGCCG
>JAJZGM010000084.1 GCA_021828525.1 Nitrospirota bacterium
ATCTCCTGAGAAGGAATCGAGTATGCGGGGTCTATAGGAAAGCTCAGATTGGTCGAAGAGAAGGTCAAAGAGGGAGAAAAAGGTGAAAAACATTGCAAATGGTTGCGGGGAGAGGATTTGAACCTCCGACCTTCGGGTTATGAGCCCGACGAGCTACCGAGCTGCTCCACCCCGCTTGAAAACTATAGGGGAAAAGGGTCCTGCCTGTCAAGAAGAAGGAGGCGCGTGACTAAAAAATCTTCATGACCACCTGTTTGCCGAGAGAGGGAGGTGTTGGTCAGAAGGTGGCCGAATCTGTTAAGCTTTGAAAATCGGTGTGCGGTTTTCTTGTCTTTCCAGGAGCCGGGATTTTTTTGTGACGGGAGGATTCCTCATGGCCGAAAAGAGGCTCCTTGCCCCGGGGATGGGCTCTGATGAGGAAATCGGGAATGGAGGTTTTCTTTGAGCCCGGCGCGATCCATGTCATATGATGCAGATCTGATCATTTTCGGAGCCGGGTCCGCCGGTTATGTGGGAGCCATACGGGCAGCCCAGCTCGGAATGCGGGTGGTGGTTCTGGATCCGGGCCCTCTGGGCGGGACCTGCCTTCACGACGGATGCATACCGACAAAGGCCCTCCTCGAGGTCTCGGGATTTCTCCGCTCCCTCTCCGAATCTGACCGATTCGGGATTTCCGTCCCTCCCCCTTCCCGGAATCCTGAAAAGTTGGCACTCTTCCGGTCAACCATCATCGACCGGCTTACCCGGGGCATCGAATTCCTTTTCAAAAAGCATGGAATCACCCATATCCGGTCGAAGGGCCGGTTGGTATCTCCGGGGGTCGTCCGGGTCATTGAAGAGAGTCCTCATGATCTCCGGACACGTTTTGTGATGCTGGCGACGGGTTCCCGTCCCCGCCCCCTTCCGGAACTCCCTTTTGATGGCCGCCGGATTCTCAGCAGTACGGATCTTCTCCGTCTCGGGGGATTCGATGGCCGGATCGCCATCGTGGGGGGCGGAGCAATCGGTTGCGAGTTTGCAGACATCCTGTCGGCCTTCGGAGCCCGCGTTCTCCTTCTCGAGAGAGAGTCCCGCCTTCTTCCTCTTGAAGACCCGGAGCTGGGAGAGGTCCTCTCCCGGGAATTCTCCGGAATGGGTATCGATGTACGCCCCGGGACATTGTCCCTCTCGGTCGTGCCGGAGGACTCTCATCTCTCCCTCTCCTTCGGGGACGGGAATGGACGGTCAGAGGAGGCAGCGGTGGACGCCGTTCTGGTCGCGATCGGTCGGGAGCCTGTCCTGGAGGGTCTCGGCCTTGAAAACGTCGGCCTGTCGCCGGGGAAGGGGGGATTCCTTCCTGTCGGTCCCCTGGGAGAAACGGCAGTGCCGGGTCTCTATGCGGCCGGGGATATGGTCGGGAGTTATCTGCTGGCCCATAAGGCAAGTCATGAAGCGATCATTGCCGTAGAAGCCATGGCAGGGGGCGATCCCCGGCCACTTGACCCGGCTCGGGTCCCCCGGGTGGTCTATACCCACCCCGAAGTCGTCTCCATCGGGTTGACCAAAGAACAGGCTTTGAGGGAGGGATTTTCCGTTGACGAAGGGAGATTCCCTCTCATGGCCAACGGCCGTTCCCTGATCGAGGGGAACCGGAGAGGGTTTTTCAAGGTTCTTTCAGAAAGATCGTCGGGGCGCATCCTCGGTTTTCACGGGATCGGTCCCCATGTATCGGAAATGGTGGGAGGGGTGGCTCTGGCGATGGGGGCGAAGGAAGGGGCCCACCTGCTCATGGAGGGAATCTTCCCCCATCCCACCGTGAGCGAAGCCATTCACGAAGCCTTTCTCGACCTCAAGGGGAGAGCCATTCATCGATGATCTCATTTCATAACAAAGGCTGATCGTGGGATTTGTCACTCTGGTCTCACCGATGCGGGATATGACCTCCTGGAAAAAGATCCTCGATTACGGGATTAATTCCAATCTGGTGACCGCTTTTGCCGCCGACGCCGTCGGAAGGATCGTTCTGTTCGATGACGGACTCATTCATATGACGAAACTGCCCGCCCGGTCCCTTTCCCGGATGCCGGTCCGCGACTTGCGGGAGCATCTGTTTCTCAAGGGAAGCGGGCGTCCCCCGGAGGAAGAGGAACCGGAAGATTTATTCCGAAAAACTGATTTCCGGGGGCAGGGCGGGCAGGGAACCCTGGTATGGTGGGGTTTCCAACTGGGAGTGATGCCTCCTCCTGCCGGGATCTACTTTCTTGCCTCCTATGACCGGATGCCTACGGAAAAACAGATGGAGACGATCGAATATCCGACCATCGTCCAGATGAAGGACAAGATCCAGAATGCGGTGGCCCACCACCTTCTTGAGGAATCCGACCAGCGGGTCCTCCTGGAAGAGGTTCCCCGCCTGATGGAATGGGAGGCGGAAGGATTCAAGACCAACCGGGTCTTTCTGGTCGACGGAGTGACTCTCGATGACGGCCCCCGTCCGATCTACCTTCAGTTCGATGGTCCCGAAGACAATCTCCGGATGATCCAGGAAAATGTTTCCATCGGAGACATCCAGTTCTTCAGGAAGATGTCCGAGGCGGGAGCCAGGCCGGCCCTGGTCGAGCATACTGAGAAGACATACCGGTACGAGATCATGCTTCCGTTGACCTGGTACATCCACGTGATGGGGTGGATCGGGATCCCTTTCCCGTCTCTTGATCTGTGGATGAAGCCAGTCAGGCTGAACTTCGAGGAGATCGTCCGGAACATGGGAGATGCCCTGGGGGAGGAACGCATGGCCCTGGGCCTTCTTCCGAAATACGATGTCCACCGGGGGCTTTTCGAGGAAGAGAGCTTCCTGATACTGATGGAGGGAATGATAGCCCGCCATCCCCCCCGTCCCTTTGTGGTCTTGCTCGTCCAGGCCCCCCCCGCCTCCCGGGATTTCCTCCAGGGGATCCTGGACCGCTCCAAAAGGCCATCAGATATTCTGGCCCAGGTCGGAGAGGACCTGGTCCTCCTCTTTCCTGATCAGGACGTCTCCCGGGCCAGGGGAATCGAAGACCGCTACCGGGAAGTCCTTGAAAAACTGCTCGGGACAAAGCCGGATTTGAATGTCACCATCTCCGTCTTCTGGTTTCCTTCCACGGCATGGACGAGTCGCGACCTCATGGCCACCCTGTTGGCCCGGCCCAAAATACCGATCATGCCCAAGACCGGGGCTGGAGCGACCCAGAAAAACTTCGATGAATGGTTCAAGCGCTTTCTTGTGCTCAAGGACTGGGAGTGAAAAGAATTCCCTTCATAATTTCAGAAAGATGTCTTTTCTTCCTTCTGGCCATGATGTCCTTTCCGTTTTTTTCCCCTCCAGTTTTTGCGGCGGCTTCTTTGAAGGGAGCCGATCATGTCTTCATCATCATCATGGAGAACAAGGGGTTCGGAGAAATTGTCCATAGGACTGACGCGCCCTATTTCAACAGTCTGTCCGGGGGAAGACTCTCCAGTTACTGGAGTCTTGCCCATCCGAGCCTTCCCAACTATGTCGGGATGATGGGGGCCTGGCCGCCGCTTCCGGCCTCCGATGATCCCCGCATCCGTCTCTCCGGCGACAGTCTCCCGGAAGAGATGGTGCGACATGGACATTCCGTCGGTTCCTACATGCAGGGGCTTCCCCGCCCCGGCTTTGGAGGGAAAAGCGCTCCCCCCCTTTTCGGGCGGTACGTCCTGAAGCACGATCCTTTCCTCCTCTTTTCACGCCTTCGTGAAAGTCCTGTTCGGAAAACCGTTGTTCCGCTTCGTGAGCTACCGGAAGACCTTGCCCGGGGCCGCATCCCGGAGCTCTCCCTGATCGTGCCGGATCTGTGTCACGACATGCACGGGGCCTTTGCTTGCCATTTTCACAACCGGCACGAGCTTGTGAAGGCAGGAGACCGCTTCCTGG
Source organism: Nitrospirota bacterium (assembly GCA_021828525.1). Lineage (GTDB taxonomy): Bacteria > Nitrospirota > Leptospirillia > Leptospirillales > Leptospirillaceae > UBA4572. Next base: position 3,917 of record JAJZGM010000084.1, read on the forward strand.
CCCGCTGGATTCCTGTCATTGAGGGCTCACAACTTTTCCGGACCGGTCGCGTCTGGATCTTTGTCCTGTGGGATGAATCCGGATATGGAGAAAAGTCCGGTTTCGGCGGGGACGCCGACAGGAATCGTGACCCTCTCCCGAAGGAAAAAAGGCTCCATGCAGGAGGGCATATTCCCTTTCTCTGGATCGATTCGAAGCTCTCCCGCCCTTGGCAATCCTCGTGTTTTGCCAATCACTACTCTCTCCTTGAAAGCCTGACTCGCAATTTTTCTCTTCCGGATCTCGCCCCTCCGGGGGAGAGGGTCCCTCTTCCGGGACCTGGGAGAGTGTGTTCCGGAAATTGACCCGGTCTCTGGCAGATGGCTTCCCTTCCCGGTCTTCATGGCCAATTTGTTGGTGAAAAAGGTTCGCCTTGATCCCTTCCGAGGGGTGGTCTAAGATAAAAAAAAGGGAATGATTTCAGACTCTTTTTAAGGAAAGGACGGATCCATGGAACGGATTTCCTTTGTACTGGCCTCCGATTCCCTCGAAAAGCTGCATGCTGTCGGCCTCATGGCCTCGGTTGCGGCGGTGAGCCAAATGGAGGTGAATGTCTTTGTGACCATGAACGCCCTCACCGCCTTCCGGAAATCGACGGTCGAAAAGAAAGGCTTTAGGGTCGAGGGAGAGATCGGACGACTTCTCCTCGAGAAGAACGGACAGATGTTCTACGATCTTCTCCAGCAGGGCAAGATGATGGGATCCCTCAAGGTCTATGCTTGTGGCATGGCGCTCGAACTCGTCGGGGAAGGGCTTGACAAGTTTCTTCCCGTCTTTGATGAAGTTCTGGGAGTTGCAGGCTTTCTGGGAAAGGCCGAAGGAGGCCAGGTTCTTTTTGTGTGACAACCGATGAACGGACAGGAGACGAAGGATGGCACAAGACGCAAGTGAGAAAATTGATGAGGTTGTCGATGGACGGGGACTCTTCTGCCCAGGCCCTCTGATGGAGCTGATCAAGACCATCCAGCTGAAACCGGTGGGGACGGTCCTTTCGGTCCTTTCAACCGACGAAGGGTCTGCCAAGGATATTCCTGCGTGGATCCAGAAGGTCGGCCAGGAATATGTGAAGACGGAGAAAAAGGACGGATATTGGGAGGTCATTGTCAAGAAAGTGAAATAGACGGCGATTTGTGACGGTAAACCGGTCGAAGAAAAAAGGCGGGCCTTCCAAGGCCCGCCTTTTTTTTGCCTTTCAGTGGCCGGAGCTGTCTTCTCCGGCCATGCCGAGGTAGCGAGCGATATCGGCCGGAGACAGAGCAAGCTCCCGAGGGTGGTAGGTCTGCTTGACACGTGATCGGTCGATGGTCGACAGGGTGAGGGGGACCGGTTCCGGCAAGAGAACTCCCGGCTTTGAGAAAATGGCGAGCAGGTTGACGGGGCCGGTATGGGTGTCAGGGTCCTTGTAGGAGGTGATCATGGCGATACGTCCATCGGTGAGGAGGACCAGGGAACCGACGGGGTAGATGCCCACCATCTGGACAAGATGAGCAATGGCTCTCGGGTCAAGTTTGGTCAGCTCCCGTTCCAGGAGATAGGTGAGTGTCTTGGCCGGAGAGAGGGGAGGGCGGTAGATGCGCCCGGCAGTGAGAGCCTCATAGATATCAAGGACCATGAGGGACCGGCTGACCGGATCGATGTCGGGAAGGTCCAGGCCAAAGGGGTATCCTCCCCCACCCTTTCGTTCGTGATGCTCCATGGCCACGTGGGTGCAAAGGCTCCGGACAATGTCGTCCTTGGACTGTGAGAGGATGGAGTGGCCGAGCTTGGGATGGCGCTTCATCGTCTCCCATTCGTTGGGGTCAAGCTTGCCCGGCTTTTTTAGAATCTCAAGGGGAATCAGGGCCTTGCCGATATCGTGAAGAAGGGCGGCAAGTCCCCATTTCGGGAGTTCCTCCCTCGGAATACCGCTCTGGTCAGCCAGACTCATGGCCAGGATCATGGTGTTGGTCGAGTGAACATAGGATTCATCGTCGGCTTCGGACAAGGAGATCG
>JAJZGM010000085.1 GCA_021828525.1 Nitrospirota bacterium
TGACAGGCCGGGACCTTCCGGTCAGCGAAGAGGCCCGGCATCTTCTGTCTGTTTATTCCTATCCGGGAAACATCCGGGAGCTCAGGAACATTCTCGAACGGGCCTGGATCCTGTCTGGCGGGGAAGAAATCACGCCCGACCACCTTCCGGATCTTGCCGAAAACCCTCCCTCTTCCCCCTCCTCCCCGACCTCCTTCGGAGAGATTCTCCCACTCGAGGTCATGGAACAGCGCTATCTGGCCTGGGCCGTCTCCAGGGCAGGAAAGGATCTTCCAGGGCTTGCCCGCGCCTTGGGGATCAGTCTCCGGACCCTTTACCGGAAGCTTTCCCCGATCCGGGAGACCTTCGGGGGCTCGAGTTGAGGGAGGATTTTCTGGTAAGATCATTGCGCCCCTGACGACCCTTTTTCCCTGGAGCGCATGATGCCCGACGCACACTTCTGGAACTCCCGCTATATCGAAAACAACATTGGATGGGATCTCGGCCGCGTCTCCCCTCCCTTCGTCCATCTCGTCGAATCGGGCAAGATCGCCCCTTACTCGACGATCCTGATTCCGGGCGCCGGCCGGGGCTGGGAGGCCATCTACCTGGCACGGATGGGCTTTGACGTGACCTGTGTCGACTTTGCTCCCGAGGCCATCGCCGGGGCACGCCTCCTTTCTGAAAAGGAAGGGGTCAAGGTGACCTTTCTCCAGGAAGACCTTTTCCATCTTGATCCCGAGCGTCACGGAGTATTCGACTACCTTCTCGAGCAGACCTGTTTCTGCGCGATCGACCCCGTCCGGCGGCCCGAATACGTCCGCATGGCTGTCCGCATGATCCGTCCGGGAGGCGAGCTGGTGGGCCTCTTCTATGTTCACGGAAGGGAAGGGGGGCCTCCCTGGACCACGACGGCCCAGGAGGTCCGGGATCTCTTCCGTTCCCGGTTCGACTTTGTCGAGTTTGCCATCACCGACCAATCGGTCGATTCCCGGAAGGGTGAGGAGATTCTTGCCCGCCTGAGAAGAAGGCCCTGACCGGATGCATGATCTGGTCCTTGTCTCGGGCGGAGTCCGTTCGGGAAAATCGGCCTTTGCCGAGTCGCTCCTTCTGCACCGCTACCAGGAGTCCTGGCTCTACTGGGCCACGGGACGGGCGGAGGATCCCGAGATGGATGCCCGGATCGCCGCCCACAGGAAGCTCCGGCCTCCCGGGGTTCTGACCCTTGAAGAAGGCTTTCGGGATCTTCTCTCTTCTGGACGTCTTGCGGAAGGGGGAGATCTCCGGGACAGCCCCCTTCTGCTTGACAGTCTCGGGTTCTGTGTTCTGGAGCTGATGGAGGAGGAGTTCGAACCCTGGATCGAACGCTTCTCCGGAGTTCTGGCGGGCCGGCGTGCGACGACGGTGATCGTGACCGACGAAGTGGGCCTGGGAGGGGTTTCGGGATCGACCCTTGGGCGACGATTTGCCGACCGCATCGGTCTCTGGAACCAGCGCCTTGCCCGGGAGGCCGCCCAGGTCTGGGCGGTCATGATGGGCTGTCCACTGAGACTCAGGTAGGCCGGTCGGCAACAATCCACTCTCTTGGTGAGGACATAAGCAGGTGACAAAGAAAAAGACTCCCCCCCCCTCGACGATGGAGGAGACCGGGCCTGCCTCTTCTCTCCTCCATCCTCCCGTCTCCTGGTGGTCCCGCGAGATCAGGCCTGTGGAGGAAGGCTTCGACACCGCCATCCGTTACCGGCTCGACCACTTGACGAAACCCCTGGGGAGCCTGGGGCGGATCGAGGAGGTGGCCTTCTGGTATGCACGCCTTCACGGTTCGGACCGCCCTCCCTCCCCGAAGGGGTTCTGTGCGGTCTTCGCGGCCGATCACGGGGTGGTGGAGGAAGGCATCTCGGCTTATCCTCAGTCGGTGACCCTCCAGATGGTCAGAAACTACCTGGCAGGGGGGGCCGCCATCAGCGTGCTCTCGCAAATCCATGGATTGACGCTAAGCATCGTGGATGTGGGGGTCAACGGGGATCTGGGAACCCATCCCTCCCTCCTTCACCGCAAGGTGAGGAACGGAACGCGGAATTTCGCCGTCGAACCGGCCATGTTGCCGGCGGAGGGATTGCAGGCCATGGAGGCTGGCATGGAGCTGGCGGTTAAGGCCTCGGAGTCCGGCTCCACCCTTCTTCTGACAGGGGAAATGGGGATCGGAAATACCACGGCCGCCTCCGCCCTGGCCGCAGCCCTCCTTCGCCACCCGCCGGAGGATCTGACAGGAACGGGGGCGGGACTCACCCCGGAGGGGAAACTCCGGAAGATCCGGGTCATCGATCAGGCTCTGGCCCGCTACCGTCCTCTCCTGGCGTCCCCCCTCGACTGGCTGTTCGCCGTCGGAGGGCTCGAGATCGCGGCTCTGGCCGGATTCATCATCGGGGGGGCCGTGCGTCGGATTCCGGTGATCCTGGACGGTTTCATCACCGGAGCTGCCGCCCTGGCGGCCGTGACCTTGATCCCTGAGGTCCGTCCCTGGCTATTGGCAAGCCATATGAGCCAGGAACCGGGACATCGCCGGATTCTCGAGCATCTGGGCCTTTCCCCGCTCCTCTCCCTCGATCTTCGACTGGGAGAAGGGTCCGGGGCCGCCCTGGCCTATCCGCTGGTGGTGTCGGCGGTCGAGCTTTACAACCGCATGGCGACCTTCGAGGAGGCCCGGGTCTCCCAGGCCGGGGAGGGGTGAAGGGTCCGGAGGGGCGGGAGAGCTTTGTCGACCGTCTTCTCTTCGCCCTCTCCTTCCTGACCCGCTTCCCGGTTCCCTCCCGGATTCACGAAGCCGGTCCCCCCGCATCCCTGGGGGCCCTCCCGCTTCTGAGCACGGGTCTCCTTCTGGGAGGAGCCCTGGCCATAGTTTCCTGGCTTCCGGCATTTTTGCCCCGTCCCCTTCCCCCCTTTCTCCAGGCCTTCCTTCTTCTGCTCCTCTGGATCGCCCTGACGGGAGGACTCCATCTCGATGGCGTCGCCGACACGATGGAGTCAGCCTTGGCCCCCGTCTCCCCGGAGGAAAAGCGGAGGATCAGGAAGGACCCCCGCAAGGGGGTCTACGCCATCCTGGCACTGATCCTTCTCATCCTCGGAAAGTGGACTGGTCTCCTGCTGGCAAGGCCGGCAATGGGGGCCCTCTTTCTGGCCCCCCTTCTTTCAAGGGGTTTTCTGCCTGTCCTTTTTGGTGGTCTCTCCCGGGGGAAGGAGAGGCCAACCGCCGGACTGGGGAGACTCCTTCTCACAGAATCCCTGGGATGGTCCGTGCTCTCTTCTTTTCTGGCCCTCCTGATCGCCTTCGGTGTCGGGGGGCTCCGGACCGCCGCGGCGGCCCTCCTTCTTCTGGGGGGCCTCTACCTTCTCGGCCACGAGGTCCTGAAACGGAGCGACGGGCTGTCGGGGGACCTTGCGGGTTTTTTGATCGAGTCGGGAGAGGTCGCCTTCCTGCTCCTCCTGTCGTTTTAGGGAAGCTCATTTCCCGAGATCTGCCCCCTATGGTTTTAGTGAGAATCATTTTTGACATCCCCGGGACATCGGTCTATTCTACTTTGGGAAATGGGGAGTCTTCCGTCATTTTCGGAAGACTCGGGATCCCCGTTCCCGGCCCGGCCCTGGCCCGGCCTTTCGATGTCCCATGTATCAGGAGCCTTTTATGACGCGTAAGGAAGCATTGGTGGTGGTCGACAGGACCGAGCCTGTTTCAGAAACCTGGAACCGGGTCCTTCTTGCCCGCGCCAACGACCGGCCCACGGCGTGGGATTATGTTCAGAGGATCTTCGTTCACTTTGTCGAACTTCATGGCGACCGGTCCTTCCGGGACGATCCGTCGATCCTGGCCGGACTCGCCTCCCTGGAGGGACGAAGCGTCGCCATCGTGGCCAACTACAAGGGGAAGTCCTTCAAGGACAGGGTCCAGCGAAATTTTGGAATGGCCCATCCCGAAGGCTACAGGAAGGCGCTCAGGGTCATGCGTCTGGCCGAGCAGTTCGGCCTCCCGGTCATCTCCCTGATCGACACCCCGGGGGCCTATCCCGGCATCGAGGCCGAGGAGCGCGGGCAGGTCGAGGCCATCGCCCGGAATATCCAGGAAATGTTCGAGATCTCCGTCCCCATCGTTTCCACCGTTATCGGTGAGGGAGGCAGCGGAGGCGCCTTGGCCCTCGGGGTGGGAGACCGTGTCCTCATGATGGAAAATTCCATTTATTCGGTCATCTCTCCCGAGGCCTGTGCCGCTATCCTCTGGAACGATCCGGCCATGTCGGCCGAGGCGGCTTCCCAGCTCCGCATGACGGCCCGCCACCTCCAGGGCCTCGGTATCGTTGACGAGATCATCCCCGAGCCGGAAGGCGGGGCCCAGAAGGATGTGGCGAAGGTCAGCCAGACCCTGAAATCGGCCCTTATCAAGGCATTGTCCGAAATCGAGGACCTTCCGCACGAAGAACTTCGCTCACGCCGGTACGAGAAGTTTCACGGGATGGTCCGCTTCCGTCTCCTGTCCTGACCCTCCCATTCGAATGCGGGGCGGAGGATGCGGTTTCCATGGCCGCACCCAGGTCTTCACTTGATCGCTCTTGTTGAGATGATGTATCATTAACCGGGAGTCTTCTGGCTCCTCCCGGTTAACCTTCACAACGGCGGTCCCATGATTTCCTTGCTCCTGCAATCCTTCGGCTACGGCCTCCTCCATGGCATCCTTCCGGACGAACATACCTGGCCGATCACCTTCAGTTATGCCATCGGGAACGCCTCCGGCAAAAAAGGGCTGAAATCGGGACTCTTTTTTTCGCTTGCCTTCACGATCCAGCGGTCGATCGGATCGGAGATCTCCTACCTTCTCCTTTTCTCCTGGTTCACGAAGGAGTCGATCAACTCCTTTGTCAACATGGTTGTCGGGGCGGTCATGCTCTGGGCGGGGTGGCAGATCCAGAAGAAGGGCCGCTATCTTCATTTCCACCTGCTGGGACACCATCATGAACCCAGCGAGGGAGTGGAGCGTTCCCCGGCGCTCTTCGGGCCCCAACACAAGTCAGAGACCCTTGCGGCTCCTCCTTCCGGGGATCCCGAACCCTTCCCGGCCCGATGGGCGATGATCCATGGCTTTGTGGCCGGCTTCGGGGTCGGTCCCTTCGCCATGTTCGTCTATACGGTGGCCGCTCCCCAGATGGGATCTCCCTGGCTCGGCTTTCTGCCGGGATTCCTGTTCGGGCTGGGGACCACCGCCATGCTCATGATCCTTGGCGGGATCTTCGGCGCCTCCCTCAAGACCACCCACAAGTTCGACGACCACGAAATCGCCGCCATCGGACTCCGGACCGGAAGTCTGACACTTCTGGGAGGCGGGGTCGTTTTCATGGTCGGGGGACTTCTCCAGGAAGGACTTCATCTTTACGGGAGGGAGATCGACCTTGAAAACTGGATGATCGGCATCATCATGGCAGGAGTGGCCATTCCGGTCCTGGTTTACTCGATCTGGAAGGTTCTCCGGTGCCGGAAAGACTCCCCTCCCCGATCCCTTCAGGGAGTGGTCTAAGTGGCAGCACGCCTCTCCCCGAGCGCCTTTCTTCTGCTTCTCTTTTGCGTGGTCCTGACGGACTCCCGGGCCTGGGCCCTTCCCGGACAGATCCGTATCCCCCCGGATGTTGTCCGGACGTTGGGGATCGAAAGCCGGGTTATCACCGCCGCCAAGGGGTTCCGTGTGATCCGGACCAACGGGGTGGTCGCCATGATCGATGACCGGATGCGGTATGTGAGCCCACGTTCGATCCATCGTCTCGCGATATTCGGCTATATTCGCCGCGTCTACGCCGATACGGGGGACCTGGTGGCCAAAGGGCAGGTTCTGGTCACGGTATTTTCGCCGGACTATATCGAGGCCCAGCAAGAATACCTCCAGGCGCTCCGCCTCGGGAAAATCACC
>JAJZGM010000086.1 GCA_021828525.1 Nitrospirota bacterium
GGGAGGATCGATCCTTGCTGTCTCGGACAGCGAGATTCTCGAAGCCTACCATCTTCTCGCCTCGAAGGAGGGAATCTTCTGCGAACCGGCCTCGGCCGCCTCCCTTGCCGGAGTGCTGAAGAGGGCACGGGCCGGGGCCTTTTCGGGAGGGGAGCGGATCGTCTGTACCCTCACGGGCCATGGTCTCAAGGATCCCGATACGGTCTTCCACTCCCAGCCGCCCGAGATCCGGGTTCCCGCCAGAAAGGAAGAGGTTCTGGCCATCCTGGGCTTTTCATGACCGGGGGGGAGGGCCCTGGCCCCGACCTCCTGGTGGTGCTGGACGGTCTGGCCGAGCCCCCCACTCGTGAGACGACCCTGGCTACGGCCAGGACACCCTTCCTCGATGCCCTTGTCCGGCTCGGCCATCTTTGCCGGATCGATCCGCAGGACGGAGCCGGGGCCGGAGAGATTTCATCGGAACGGGGAATCGCAAGGCTTCTTGGCCTCTCCGGGGCAGAGGCCCGCCGTCTCTCGCGGGCCAGTCTCCTCTCTCTTCTGTCCGCCGGGTGCGGTTCCACCGGCTGGGTTTACCTGGGGACACCGGTCTGTTTCGGAAGGGACGGCCGTCTTCTTCGTTACGTCAGCCGAAAGGAAGACGAAGAGGCTTTTTGGGCAGCCCTCATGGCCCGGGCGACCGGAGGCGAACCTTTCCGGTTTCTTCCCGTTTTGGGAAGAGGCGGACGGATCGATCGGATGGTGCTGGCTCTTCCCGGAAGAGCCGGGACGACGGGAACTCCTCCCCGGCAAGGGCTTGGGATCTCCGAAAACGCTGCCTTCCCGAAGTTTTCGCAATGGATCGGCCAGGCCTTTCCCGGGGGATTTCACCCGACCGGAGACCCCGGCAGGGAGATCAACGGGGTCTGGCTGTGGGGAGGCGGGCCGGCTCCGGAGGGGGCGTTTCGGGACGAGGGGAGAGACGACCGGCTGGCCGTGGGGGCGACGTCGCTTGTGAGGGCCCTGGGACTTCGGACCGGTTTTCGCCCGGCTTCGCTTCTCCGGGCAACGGGGGATACCGACACCGACCTTTTTGAGAAGATGGCCCGGGTGGAAGAGGGGTTGAGAAGCTCCTGCTCCCGGATTCTCCTCCATCTCGAAGGAGCGGACATGGCCAGCCATCGCAGAAACCCGGAGGAGAAGAGGGCCTTTCTCGAGCGGGTGGACAGGGAGGTCTTTTCCCTGCTCCTCCACTGGGTTGTGGAGGGTCGCTTGACATCCCTCTCGGTCACGTCCGATCATCAGAGCTCCCCGGTCACAGGAAACCACGAGGCCGGCCCGGTTCCTGCGCTCTTTCTCTCCCGGAAACAGCCCCGAAGGGAGAGCTCACCTCCCGGACGGATGACGGAGTGGGAGGTCAGGGACCACCCGGTAGTTCCCGTGGAGAAATGGATACAGTGGCCTCAGGCTCCTCCCGGAGAGGATGGGGCCGGATATTCCGGAAAGGATCTATGTCTCGCATTGTGATGAAATTCGGGGGGACGTCCGTCTCCAACATCGAACGCATCTGCCATGTCGCCGATCTCGTGGAAGAGGTGGCCCGGGAAGGCCACGAGGTCGTTGTGGTGGTCAGTGCGATGGCCGGGGATACCGACCGTCTCATCCGTCTCGCCCACGAGATTACTCCCGATCCGCCGGAGCGGGAGATCGACATGCTCCTCTCCTCGGGAGAGCGGATCACCAGTGCCCTTCTCACCATGGCCCTCACGGCCAGGGGGAGGACCTCCCGGTCCTTTTCGGGGCGGCAGGTGGGGATCCATACCGACAGCACCCATACCAAGGCGCGGATCGAACATATCGAGTCAGGAAGGCTTCTGTCGGCCCTGTCGGCTGGCATCATCCCGGTTGTCGCCGGATTCCAGGGGATTTCCCCGAACGAGGATGTGACGACCCTGGGCCGCGGTGGCTCTGACACGACGGCAGTGGCGCTGGCGGTGGCGCTGTCGGCCGACCGGTGCGACATCTATACCGATGTGACGGGGGTCTTTACGGCCGATCCGAACATGGTCCCCCGGGCCCGGAAGCTTACGCGGATCTCCTACGAGGAGATGCTCGAAATGGCGGCTCTGGGAGCGAAAGTTTTGCATTCCCGCTCGGTCGAGTTTGCCATGCGATACCGGATGCCGCTCCGCGTGCTGTCCACCTTCTCGAAGGATCCGGGAACACTTGTGACGGAGGAAGACAAAATGATGGAACAGATGGTCGTTTCAGGGGTGACCCTCGACAGGAACCAGGCCCAGGTGGTCGTGTGCGATGTTCCGGACAGGCCGGGACTTGCCGCAAGCCTTTTTCGGGAGCTGTCGGACAATGCGGTGATCGTGGACATGATCGTCCAGAATGTCGGCCAGGATCACCTGACCGATATCTCCTTCACTGTTCCCCGCTCCGAGGCCCGGAAGACGATCCGCATCGCCCGGGAGGTCGCGTTGAAGATCGGGGCCGGAGAGGTCCGGAGCCGGGAGGACATCAGCAAGATCTCCATCGTCGGCGTGGGCATGCGCTCCCACTCCGGAGTGGCGGCCCGGATGTTCGAGACACTGGCCTCCGAAGGGATCAACATCCTGATGATTTCGACCTCCGAGATCAAGATCTCCTGCCTGATCGACGAGAAGTACGGGGAGCTCGCAGCCCGGGTCGTTCACCAGTCCTTCGGTCTCGACAGGGCCGAGTCCGGAGAGCCCGTCCGTGGATAGCGCTCCGGGAACGGTCATGCTCTACGACACGACCCTCCGGGACGGCTCCCAGATGGAGGACATCTCCTTCACGCTTGAGGACAAGCTCCGGATCGTCTCTCTTCTTGACTCCCTTGAAATCGGCTACATCGAAGGCGGGTGGCCAGGGGCCAATCCCAAGGACCAGGAGTTCTTTGCCAGGGTCCGGGAGATCCCCCTTGTCCATGCCCGGATCGCGGCCTTCGGAAGCACCCGGAGGGCGGCAAACAGGGTCTCCGACGATCCGGTCGTCCGGGACCTTCTCGCCGCCGGAACCCCGGTTGTCACAATCTTCGGAAAGTCCTGGCGTCTCCATGTGCGGGAGATCCTTGGACTCTCCGAAGAGCAGAACATTGCCATGATCGCCGAAACGGTCGACTACCTGAAGCAGCACGGCAAGGAGGTCGTCTACGATGCCGAACACTTTTTCGACGGTTACGGAGAGGATGCGGAATTTGCCTTGAGAACCGTCGATGCGGCCAAAAAGGCCGGGGCCGACTGGATTGTCCTCTGCGACACCAACGGGGGAAGCCTGCCCTGGCAGGTCGAGGCGGCGACAAGACATGTGGCGGCCATCCTGGGCGGCCGGGTCGGCATTCACGCCCACAACGACTCCGAGCTTGCCGTGGCGAACTCCCTGGCGGCGGTTTCGGCGGGGGCCCGCCAGATCCACGGGACGATCGACGGAATCGGCGAGCGGTGCGGAAATGCCAACCTGATCTCGGTCATTCCGAATCTTGTCTTCAAGATGGGATTTCCTGTCGTCGGGAAGGAGTCCCTGGCCCGCCTGCGGGATGCGGCGGCCTTCGTCTTCGAACTGGCCAACCGGCCCCTTCCGAAAAACATGCCTTATGTCGGGGACTCGGCCTTTGCCCACAAGGCAGGAGTGCATGTCCATGCGGTCCGCAAGGTCTCCCGGGCCTATGAGCATATCGTCCCCGAATCGGTGGGCAACCGCCAGAGGATCCTTCTTTCCGAGCAGTCCGGACGCTCAAATCTCGTCGAAAAGGCGCGCCAGTACGGTCTTGTCGTCGAAGACGGAGACCATCACCTGTCGGGTCTTCTGACGCGGCTCAAGGAAATGGAGTTTGCCGGATACCAGTTCGAAGGGGCCGAGGCCTCCTTCGAGCTCCTCATGCGGGAAGCCATGGCCTCCTTCCGGCCCTATTTCTCCCTCGACTTCTTCCGGATCGGCATGGGGAAGGGGGAGGATCCGGCCACGGGTTACTCCGAGGCGACGGTCCGGATCCGGGTCGGTTCCTCCTTCGAACACACCGCGGCACTCGGCAACGGTCCCGTCAATGCCCTCGACAATGCCCTCCGGAAGGCGCTCGGGGCCTTCTACCCGGAGGTCAGGCACATCATCCTGCTCGACTACAAGGTCAGGGTGCTCTCCGGAAGTCAGGGAACGGCCTCCCGGGTCCGGGTCCTGGTCGAATCGTCCGACGGACACCGGAAATGGGGAACGGTCGGGGTCTCGGAAAATGTCATCGAGGCCAGTCTTCTGGCGCTTAAGGACAGCATCGAGTATCATCTCCTGATCTCGGAGGCGCGGCGGTTTGAAGGCTGAGATCCATCCGTCCGCCGTGGTCGACCCCTCCGTCGAACTCGGGGAGGATGTCCGGATAGGACCATTCTGCGTCCTCCGGGGACCCTCCCGGATCGGGGCCGGAACCCTCCTCATGGAACGGGTGTCCGTCGGTCCCCATGTGACCATGGGGGAGCGGAACCGGGTCCACATGGGGGCGATCATCGGCCATGAGCCTCAGGATCATTCTTTTGCGGGGGGTCTCTCCGAGACGGTGATCGGGGATGAAAACGAGATCCGGGAGTATGTCACCATCCATCGGGGGACGAAGGAGCATTCCCGGACCCTGATCGGGAGCGGGACGCTCCTGATGGCGGGAAGCCATGTAGCGCACAACTGCCAGGTGGGGGACCGGGCGATCCTGGCCAACGGGGTCCTTCTGGCCGGCCATGTCTCGGTGGGAGCCGGAGCCTTCCTGTCAGGGGGGGTCCTGGTCCACCAGTTCATCCGGATCGGCCGGCTTTCCCTTTTGCGCGGAGGCTCCCGCACGAGCCGGGATGTTCCTCCCTTCGCCATCATGGACGGAACCCATACCCTTCGGACAATCAACCGGGTGGGGCTCCGCCGGGCGGGATTCTCCCGGGAGACGATTGCCCGGATCGCCGCCTTCTACCGGGATTATCTTCTCACGGGAACCCTCGACCGGGAGAGGCTCTCCAAGGCGGACAGAGACTCCTCCGAGATCGGTGAGATCATCGACTTCGTCCTTGGGAGCCGCCGGGGGATCTGCTTCCCCGGGCGCCTCCCAGACAGGGGTCTTCAGGACCTCGAAGACGATGAGGAATGACATCCTCTGGAGAACCCTTCCGACGGGGGGATCTTCTCTCCTTCCGGGAAAATTCGGGAAAGAATCGGTCTTCTTTGACTCTTTTTCCGCTGACCGGTTGACATGACCGGCTCTTCTTCGTATGATTATCATCCGAAATAAGGAGGTTTCCCTTGAATCGTACCGATATCGTCGAGTATACGCGCAGCCATGGAGGCGGCGCGGGCCTTCCCAGGAAGACTGTTCGTGAAGCCCTGGATTTTGTGATCGAGGAGATCACCCAGGCGGTCCTTTCGGGGGAATCCGTGAAGCTGACCGGCTTCGGAACATTCGAAGTCAGGAAACGCGAAGACCGCCTTGGCCGAAATCCGAAGACGGGCGAACCTCTTCTCATCAAGAGCCACCGCGTGGTTGTCTTTCGTCCCACCCGCCATTTCTGGGGAGAGGAAGAGGCTCCGAAAAAAACTGCCTCGCCGCGCAAAAAGTCCGTCTGATTCCGGAGTGAACCGCTCCTCCGGGAGAAAGCGGGAGAGAAGATCGTGAGGGTCTCGGGCCGGAAGTACAAGATCGGGGAGGCATCGGCTCTTCTGGGTGTCCCGGTGGCGACCCTGCGCTCCTGGGAAAAGGCCTTTCCCATGCTCGCGCCCTCCAAGACCAAGGGGGGGCACCGGGAGTATTCGGAGGCCGACCTGAGCTTCCTCACCCGTATCATTGACCTCCTGCGAAACGAAGGCCGATCCGTTCCCAGCGTTCGCAACATATTGGAAAAGCGGCCTCCGGCACTCGACGCCCCCACCGTCGAAGGTTTGTTGCTGGAGATCC
>JAJZGM010000087.1 GCA_021828525.1 Nitrospirota bacterium
GCTCCCGCGCTCTCCGGTCCGTCAAGCGTCTTCATGAACGAGGCTACGCCCCCTCGAGCATCGCCCGCATTCTCTCGAACCTCCGGGGATTTTTCCGTCACCTAAAAAAAAGCGGCCATATCGGGGAGGATCCATTCCGGACGGTGTCGGGGCCCCGGGTCCCCCGGGTTCTTCCGGCCGTCCTCTCGGAAGAGGAGGCCGCCTCTCTTGTCGCCGTTCCCGGGGGGGAAGAGGATCCTCCCGCCCTTCGGGACCGGGCCCTGCTCGAGCTCTTCTATGAAAGCGGACTCCGTCTTTCCGAACTTTGCGGACTCGTCTGGGGAGACTTCGAGGAAGGATCCGGCTCCCTTCTGGTCCATGGCAAGGGGGGACGGGACCGGCGGGTTCCGGTTGTGGGGGAGGCCAGGGAGGCCATCGTCCGGCTCAGGAGAACAAAAGAGGGTGAGGGACCGGTTCTCCCTTCTTCTCCGATTTTTTCCGGAAAGGAGGGAAGGGGGCTTTCTGTCTGGCAGGTCGGCCGGATCGTGAGAAAACGGTCCCGGGAGATCGGTCTGGACCGGAAGGTCACCCCCCACGCTCTCCGCCACTCCTGTGCGACCCATCTTCTGAACCGTGAGGCCGATCTCCGGGAAATCCAGGCCCTTCTGGGGCATGCCTCTCTCGGGACGACCCAGCGGTACCTCCATACCGGCCTCGACCTTTTGGCTAAAAAACTCTCGAGGATTCGGGAAGAGAGCTAGGAGACAAAACCCACAATGCATCCCGGAGAGTCCATGGACAGTGTTCTTGAGAAGGCCCAGGTCCTGATCGACGCCCTTCCCTATATCCGCACCTTTCACGGAAAGACCTTTGTCATCAAATTCGGGGGGGGAGCTCTTGACGGAGGCGGAGAGGAAAGCCTGTCCTTTGCCCAGGACCTTGTTCTTCTCCAGCATATCGGCATCCGGCCAGTGGTGATCCATGGGGGAGGCCCCCAGATTTCCCACCTCATGGGACGTCTCGGAATGAGCCCCGAATTTGTCGACGGGATCCGGGTCACGGGAAGCGATGCGATGGAAGTGGTGGAGATGGTTCTCACCGGCCGCATCAACCGGGAGATCGTGACGATGGTTCATCGGCACGGGGGGCGGGCTGTGGGACTTTCGGGACGGGACGCCGGCTTTCTCGTCGGGGAGAGAAAGAGCCATTCCGGGCGGGACCTGGGCCATGTGGGCCAGATCGTGACAGTCAACCCCGAGATTCTCGATCTTCTCGACCGGCACCGGTTCATTCCGATCGTGGCCCCGGTTGGCGTCACGGAGGAAGGAATTCCTCTCAACATCAACGCCGACGAGGCGGCGGCAGTGATCGCCGGGGCCCTCAAGGCGGAAAAGCTCATCATGATGACCAACACCCGGGGCGTCCTTGACGACCGGGGCGAGCTTCTTTCCTCCCTCGACCGCCGGGAGATCCTCTCCCTGATCGAACGGGGGATCATCGCCGGGGGGATGGTCCCGAAGATGGAAGGCTGTCTCCGGGCCCTTTCGGAGGGGGTGGGAAAGGTCCATGTGATTGACGGACGGATTGCCCACGCCCTGCTTCTCGAGATTTTCACCCCCGAAGGGATCGGCACCGAAATCGTCCGGCGTCCGGAAACATGAGAGTTGACCGGTTTCGGAGACTGTGGCTCGGGGCCCTGCTGGGAGGCGCCCTCATCTCCTGTACGCCCCACGAGAATCCTCCCCCGGTCTCGGGGTCGGTTGTCCAGGCCCGGCTTCTGGCCATCGATTCGGGAGGAGCGCCGGGACA
Source organism: Nitrospirota bacterium (assembly GCA_021828525.1). Lineage (GTDB taxonomy): Bacteria > Nitrospirota > Leptospirillia > Leptospirillales > Leptospirillaceae > UBA4572. The sequence goes on from JAJZGM010000087.1 coordinate 1,789, forward strand.
CCGGTCAACGATCTCTGTCCTGGCGGTCCGTCTTGCCATCACGAATCCCGGAGCCGAGGTGCGGCTCCTGGGATACCGCTACGAAACCTCCCAGGGCATCGCCTCCGAGGCCCTGATGGACCGGCGTCTCGTCGAACAGAGTCGCTCGAAGCTCGGGCGCTTGGTCCAGTTGGGACTTCCCACCGTTTTTCCCGCCGGAACGACCACGTCCGGCTGGGTCTTTTTCCGAACCTCCGACACAGGAGGACGGATCCACCTTTCCCTGAGGGACGTTTACGGCCGCTTTTCGGCTTTCTACCTCCCCGTGGGCCAGGCCATTTTAAAGGCCTCAGGGTCGGCTTCAAGCAAGGCGCCCGTGGGCGCCACTCCCTGAAGAATCCTCGTGGAAGAACCGGAGACCCAAACAGAAGACCCTCAGAGTCGGGAGACCCATGAGAAAAGTCATCGAGGTGAAAAAGGTTGGGGAGAGCCAGGATAGGCCCCTTCCTGCCTTTGCCACGCCGGGGTCGGCGGGTCTGGATCTCCGGGCCGCCATCCAAAATCCGCTGATTCTGCCTCCGGGGGGGCGGCAATTGGTCCCCTCAGGCATTGCCGTCGACATAGGAAATCCTGAAATCGTGGGGATTGTGGCCTCCCGTTCGGGTCTCTCCTTAAAACACGGTATCCGGGTGGCCCAGGGAATCGGAGTGATCGATTCGGACTACCACGGGGAGATCGGGGTCATTCTGGCCAACGACGGAAGGGAGCCCTATACCGTTTTTCCCGGAGACCGGATCGCCCAGCTTCTCTTCATGCCGGTCATTCTGGTCGACTTTCTGCTCGTTGAACGTTTCGGAGAGGAGACCGCCCGGGGAAAGGGGGGGTTCGGGCATACCGGGAATTCCTGAAGGGGGTCTGGTTACCGTTCCGGACCAAAAGACGACAGGGGAACGGCCACGATCCAGTCGTAGGAGTTGGCAAGGTAGGCTGTGCCACCCACGATGGTGGGACTCACGATCCCCATTCGTCCGCCAATGCGGATATGTCCGGTCTCCCGGCCCGTTTTTGGGTCGAGGCGATAGAGGCTGTCTCCTCCGGCGATATAGAGACGGCCATCATCATAGGTCGGGGCGCTCCGAGAGGAACTGGTCCTGTGCCAGGACCAGAGACGCCGGCCGGTATGGAGATCCAGGGCGTCGTAGCGTCCTGTTACGGGAGATCCGACATAGACGGTCTTCCCATGGATCAGGGGAACCCCCCCCTTGAAGGCCGGAGGCTTGGGCCCCCGTCCTGTGGAGACGGTCCACAGGGGCCGTCCAGTCCCGGCATCGAAGCCCCGGACGACCGGCTCGAGGGTCGCCTGCCCATGAACCGTCTTCGGGCGGGTGACCGTGTCCATGACGACCACGCCGTCCCCTACCGCCGGACTCACGTCTCCCATCCCTGTATTGGCGGCTCCCGGGATGGTGCCGGTCCACAGGGTCCGCCCCGTTCCTGCATCGAGACAGAAGAGGCGGGGAGGGGAGGCCATGGCGAGATAAAGACGCCCGTGGCTGTAAGCGGGACTTGACATGTTGTCGTTGCCTCCCAGCCGGACCGTCCATAATGGTCGTCCCGTCATTTTGTCCAAGGCGTGGACGGAGCCCGAACCGGTGGCAAAATAGAGCATCCGTCCATGGATGGCAGGAGTCGGCATGGCCTCTCCCAGGGATCCCGTGTGCCAGAGAAGCCTTCCGGTCTTCCGGTTAAGGGCGTAGATGCCGTTGTAGCTCACATCCATTCCCCGGACGGCGGTCCCTTTTCTGGAATAGGCGACGACATTGGCAAAGTTGAAGCCGACCCCTCCGGCCGCAAGATAAACGATCTCCCCGTCCACCAGGGGATTGCCCATGAGGTGGTTGCCGACGGGGCTGGTCCGCCAGATGAGCTGTCCGGTCCGGGCATTCAAGGCGTAAGCGAACATGTCGTCGCTTTCGGCGTAAACTGTCCCACCGACCACAGTGACACCCAGGGCATTTCCCAAGAATTGGGTCTGGACCGCCCCGGCCTCTGTTTCTCCGTAGATTTTTGTTCCGAAGGGATGGCGTCTTTCCAGAGGCCAGGCCCTGGCTTCCGCAAATCGCCAGAAGACTCCGTCCCGGAACCAGGCCGGAGCCTTTTCCGGAATGGAGATGGCGGCGTTGTGCCAGGCGTTGGCATTCATCTGGAGCCAACGGCTGGCGCCAAATCCCGTGTCAGCCCCGATCGGAGCGTTTTGTGGAAGGTAGATGCGGGAAAAGGGCCCTCCCGGAGCAACCGGAACAGTCCAGCCGGGAGAGTTTAAGCCGGGCTCCGAAGACCAGGCCAGCCCGCCTTCTCCCTGGCATCCCGGGCAGAAAGAGGGCAAGGCGATGGAGACTGCAAGAAAAAAGAGGAGAGAGGTGGTGAATCCCCTGGCCAACGATTCTCCGCTTGCGAGACCGGAACCCGGGAGAAAACGGTCCCGGATTTCAGGCCACTCCTTCGATGTTTGAGATGCGGAGGGCGGTCATCATGCGGGAAATGGAGTCCTCGATCGGGCGCGAAAGTTCACCAAGGCGCTCTCCTGTCCTTCTGAGCTGCCGCATGAGAACCTTCTGGGGAAGCATCCGGTCGTATCCCGGGGCCTCCCGGGCCATGAGAATGGCCTTGCGCCGGTAGTCGTGCATGGTGTTGTGGAGAGGCATCTTGTAGTTGAGGGTGACATCTTCTATGAGAGGAAGGACCTTCTCTCCCAAGGTTTCGATGAATGTGTCGACCATCTCGCAGAAAAATCCGAAATGGCGGGATTCGTCCTTGGTCAGGTAAATCAGGAGCCGGTTCAGAACCGGTTCCTTGACGACCCTGGACAGGCTCTGGTAATAGAGCTGGGTGGCCTTTTCCTGGAGAAGCGTGTAGGTGAAAACCTGGACAGGATTCGAAAATCCGATGCTGAACGGCTTCCGGTTCTCGATGATCAGTTTTTCCTCAAGGCGGTCCCTGTCCGGTTCAATCCCGGAATGATACTGGTATAGGGCCAGGGCCTGGGCGTGACGGTCTTCCTCGAGACCCCAACGGACGGTGAAGTGAAAAAGTTCCCGGTTGTGCATCGCCTCCTCCTTGGTCTCGGCCTCGATCGGGAACAGGGACTGGTATTCGGCGAAGTATCCGGGGAGATGGTCTTCGACGTAGGTGACGAAGACGACGGCATCTTTCTGACCCTGGGTGAGAAGTTCTGGTTTCAGCTCATTCCAGTGAAGTGACTTGAAGCGGTTCCAGTTCGCATCGTCCGCGAGCCGGTTATAGTTATCCACGTGCTGTCTTATCTTTGCTAGCGGCAATTGCACCCTGCATTCCTTCCCTAGGTTCGTCATGAGACCGTTGGCCGGCCTCTCGAATGAGACCTGAACATAGCCTCTCTTTATGATCAAAATGACTCAATCTAGATCATTATACTCCCAAAAAAAAGGAAATGCATCATTTTTGTCTGAAGATGCAATCCTCCCAAGGTCTTAAGGACGTTTTCCTTCCCGAGGAGACTCCTCCTGGCGAGAATAGGGTGACCAGGGAGAACGGTCCGGAGAAAGAAGCGACATGGCTTCGCGGTCGGTCAGCACCCCTTCCGACAGAGCATCCGCAATCCGGTTTGTCTCCATCAGGCAATCCTCAATGATGGCAGCCGCTTCTGGAAGAGGGATCTTCGGAAAATCCGAAAGATGGAGGGGGGGAGAGCAGACGTAGGTAGCCCTTCCGAAGGGGAGTGGAATGCGAAAACGGTCCCAGGAGCCAAGAACCTTGACCCGCGAACAGGTCACCGACAGAAGGTAGAGCGGCTTTTTCGAGGAGAGGGCAAGGTAGGCGACCCCCTCCTTCACGCGGTAGATGGGGCCTTTGGGTCCGTCGGGGGTAAAGACGATCGAATCCTCCCCGGCCCTGTCGAGGCGAAGAAGCTCCTTTAAGGCGGCCGTGCTTCCCCGGCTCGAGGAACCCCGGACACTCAGGATTCCGAACCACCGGAGAAGGGCCGCGATCAGGTCACCGTCCTTCGATTGCGAAACGATCAGTTTGATCTTGCCTGGTTTTCCGAACCAGACGAATGGCATGAAAAGGCCCTGGTTGTGCCAGAAGGCGATCAGGACCGGCTTCCCTTCC
>JAJZGM010000088.1 GCA_021828525.1 Nitrospirota bacterium
GATCTGAAGTCTCAGGACAAAGTCTTCTGACACGACGATCAGGTTCGAATATCCTCCATAGGTCGGGGTCTTTCCGTCTCTTTCAACGGAATTGTATGTCCAGACAGGCCCGGAATCGCAGAATTGCTCTTCACCCTCCTGGCAGGAGAGACATACCCTGCATGAATCGACCATGCAACCGACTCCGGCCAGATCCCCGACAGAGAACCGGGTGACCCCTGCCCCTTTTGCGACCACCTTTCCGGCAATCTCGTGGCCGGGTACCATCGGGAAGCGGGCCCCTCCCCATTCGTCCCGGACCTGATGAATATCCGAATGGCAGATCCCGGTATAGAGGATTTTGATGACCACGTCCTTCGGTCCCGGATCTCTCCTCTCGAAGGAAAACGGCTCAAGGCGGCTTTTTGCAGACTTTGCGGCATATCCATGGGCTTTAATCATTGGAATTTCCTTCCCTTGGCATTGATGACAAACGGCACAATCAAAGGACAAATTCGGAGGAGTCCTCCCGAAGATGATGAAGGCCTCTCAAACAGAACCATATCTTTTGATCCTACAGCAGGAGTTCCCCGAAGACAAGAATCCGCAATGCCGCGCCACGCATCCCTGCGGGACGGCAAAGCCAAAAACTGCTATACTCTTCCGGGTGGAATCATAAGGATTCAAACCCGTACCGGAAACGGAGGCATAAATGTTCAATCCATGGCACGATCTTTCCTTGGGCAGCAATGCCCCCCACGAGATTCAGGTCCTGATAGAAATTCCCGCCAGGAGCCGGGTCAAATATGAACTGGACAAGGAAACGGGACTCATGCGGGTCGACCGGATCCTTCACAGTGCCGTCTATTACCCGACCAATTACGGCCTGATCCCCCAGACTTACTGTGAGGACAACGATCCTCTCGATGTCTTCGTCTTTTCCGGAGAACCCCTCCAGTCGAATGCCATCGTCCTGGTCAGGCCCGTGGGCATCATCCATATGGAGGACGGGGGAGAAAAGGACGACAAGATCGTTGCCGTCATGGTCAAGGATCCGGAATGGGGGCAGTTCCGTCATATCGAAGACCTTATCCCTCACAGGATCCGGGAGCTCACGCAGTTCCTCAAGGATTACAAGACACTTGAGAACAAGCAGGTTGTGGTGAGCGATGTCGAGGGAAACACTGTCGCCAAAAAGTCGATCGAGGATGCCATCGCCCTTTACGGATCGAAAAAGAGCCAACTCGTCAAAAAGGCCCGGTAGGATTTCGTGCAAGAAGACGATCGCCCCGGACTTTCGGTCCGGCTCGATGCCGTCACAAAAATCTACTTTGTTTCCGGGGAGGAGCTCCCCGCCATCCGGGGGATCACCCTGTCGATCGACAAGGGGGAGGCCCTGGCCGTGGTTGGCAGCTCCGGATCCGGCAAGTCGACCCTTCTCCACCTGTCCGGGCTCCTGGACCGCCCCACGACGGGGGCGGTCTTTTACGGGGACCGACGCGTCGATCATCTCCCGGCCTCAGATCGCGCCGTCCTTCGGAACCGTTCAGTCGGCTTCGTCTTCCAGAACTTCCAGCTGATTCCCAGGACCACAGCCATCGAAAATGTCGAAATGCCTCTTCTGTACCGGGGCGTTTCCGCCAGGGAGCGCCGGGAAAGGGCCCGCGAACTCCTCACCTCGGTAGGCATGGGAGACCGGGAGAGACATTTCTCCTCCCAGCTGTCGGGAGGACAGCAGCAGAGGGTCGCCATAGCTCGGGCCCTGGCAGCCTCTCCGGGACTTTTACTGGCCGACGAACCCACCGGAAATCTGGACAGCCGCTCGGCCTCCTCCGTCCTGGAACTTCTCCTGGGCATCCAGGAACGCTCCCGCATGACCCTTGTTCTGGTCACACATGACGCAGAGGTAGCCCGGTTCGCCACAAGAACCGTGCGCGTCAGGGACGGTCTCCTGGAGGGATCCTGATGCTTCTGGTCTTTTTAGGCCTCAAGGCCCTCCTGCGGAATCCGTACCGTTCGATTCTCACATCTCTGGGAATCGTCATCGGAGTCCTGTCAGTCATCGTCCTCGTCAGCATCGGCCTCGGAGCCAAGGCATTGGTTCTCCAGAGCATCCAGAACCTTGGACCGAACCTCCTCGTCGTCATCCCCGGAAGCGTGACCGACTCGGGAGCGCAAGTGGGCGGAGGAACGGATACAACCCTGACCGTCGACGATGCCCAGGCGATCCGGGAAGACTGTCCCGATGTCTGGAACGCCTCAGGAGCCCTCCGGACTGCGGCCCAGGTCCAGTCTCCTCAATCCAACTGGTCCACGGTCATCCTCGGGGCCGAACCGAACTATCTGCCCGTTCGGGACTGGCACCTGGCCCATGGCGGTTTTTTTGGTCCCGAGGAAGAAGCCTCTGCAGCGCGGGTCGCGGTTTTGGGTCGTCTCGTCGCATCCCGTCTCTTCGGCCTTTCAAATCCGGTCGGGAAATTCATACAGATCAACCATTCCCCCTTCCGGGTAATCGGGATCCTCTCTTCAAAGGGCCAGTCACCGATGGGGATGAACCAGGATGACATGGTGGTCATTCCCCTCTCCACCCTCCAGAGCCAGATCATGGGAGTCACCTATGTCGGCGTGATTCTGGCGGCAGCAGGAAGTCCTGACAGGGTTGACGACGCCAAGCGCGAAATCCGTGATCTTCTAAGGCTCCGGCACCACATTCCTCCGGGCGGGCGGCCGGACTTCGACATCCAGGCCCTTTCGGACATTGCGAGGACGGCCAACCGCCTCTCCCTCATCCTGACAGTTCTGCTGGCCCTCATCGCCTCCATTTCCCTGTTTGTCGGAGGGATCGGCATCCTGAACATCATGCTCGTCTCCGTACGGGAACGGACCCGCGAAATCGGGATAAGGATGGCGATCGGGGCCCGGCCCCGGGATATCCTCCTGCAGTTTCTGACGGAAAGTGCTGCTCTGTCGTTTTTTGGCGGACTGGCGGGCGGGGTTTTCGGGATCCTGTCGATCCTGGCCATCCGCTCCTTTCTCGGCTGGCCCGCCCCCATCCCCTGGGAGGGATCCCTGTTGACAGTTGCGGGGGCCACCATTCTCGGAATACTCTTCGGGCTCTACCCGGCGTGGAGGGCCTCCAGACTCGACCCTATGGAAGCGCTAAGATATGAATGACATAACACACACAGAGAGGGCGACTTCGGTATAATCAGGACTGTGAAGGCCCCGTCCCTCCATCGGGTCAAACCTTGTAAGGCCTGGAGAATGAACGCTTGAGAAGATTTTTCAAAAATCCGAAGAATCTTGCAATCCTTTTCCTGACCCTCTTCGGGGCAGGGTTTCTCTTTTTCCACTTCAGGAAAACCGCTCCGGCCTCCCCCCCCTTCATCACCCGGACCATCCACCTGGGAACCCTCCACCGGACCGTGACAGCCACAGGTCGCCTCAAGGCTCTCAAGACGGTCCATGTGGGAACCCAGGTCAGCGGCATCATCACCCGCATCAATGTCGACTTCAACTCCCGTGTCCGTGACGGTGAGATCCTGGCCCAGATCGACCCCGCCATCTACCGGGCCCAGGTCTCCCAGGCCGAATCGAATCTTGCAAAGATGGAGACAAAGATCTCCCTGGACCGGATCCAGATGACCCGGGACAAGGACCTGCTCGACCATCACATTATTGCGCGAAGCACATTCGACACCGACCAGGCCCAGCTCCTGATGGACCTTGCGACCCGGAAACAGCTCGAAGCGGCATTAAAGCTTGCCAAAACCGACCTGTCTTACACAACGATCCGGTCCCCCATCGACGGAGTGGTGATTGCCCGCAAGGTCCAGATCGGGCAAACCGTCACCTCCGCCTTCAAGACACCCCGCCTCTTCACCATCGCCCATGACCTCCGGGAGATGCGCCTGGACACCCGGGTCTCCGAAGCGGACATCGGGGCGGTCGCGCCCGGACAGGCGGTGTCGTTTCGGGTTCCAGCCTACCCCGACCGGATCTTTCACGGATCGGTCACCGTCGTCCGGGACCACCCGCGGACCGTGTCCCATGTCGTGACCTACGATGTCCTCTCCACCGTCCCGAATCCCGACAAGCTCCTGAAACCGGGGATGACAGCCATGGTCACCATCCACACGGGAGTTGTGCCCAATGCCCTTCTCGTTCCGAACGGGGCCTTTGTCTACCGGCCTCCCCGAAAATTCCTCCCGGACCAATCCTTGGTCCGGAAGAAAAACACCAATTTCGTCTTTCTTTTGAAAGAATCTGCCGGACAGTGGAGGGTTGTCCCGGTTCCGGTAAAGATCGGCCCGACAGACGGTCTTCTATCAATGGTTACCGGAAATCTTTCGGAGGGCGAACGGGTCATTGTCCGGGATCGTGGAGCCCGCGGCCACGCGGGCCAAGGTCTCTTTCCCTGACAGGACGAACAATACGGAATGAGGACAGGAGGAGTTATTTTCCCTTGAAGGCAAGGATTTCGCGCTGACGCAGAACAAGGTACTGAAGGAGAGACTCCCGCATTTCCCCTTCAAGACCGCTCCAAAGCCCTGTCACGGCAAAGCCTCCGCCTGGAGAGGTTTCCATGTCTATGTCCCAGGGACCACAATGGACGATGGACAGGTCGCAATCGATTTCGCAGAGAGGGAGTGTGGGGAGCTCGAGAATCAGACCGCCCTTGACCCCGGTCTCAAAGGGCTCCGTCGCATAGAAAGTCAGCGCACCTTCCGAAATCCTGACGGGGACGACTCGGGGAAGACGAAGGGCCTCTCCCCGGGAGAGGCGGTCGAGGCTGTCAAGGATGCGGCCCATGCGAAGGTCGAGGGATTGATAGAGACCCACCCACGGGATCTCCGACTCGGGAAGGGTTGCCCCCCGGGGAAAGGCGATCAGGGGCCGGCGACGGCGAGAAAACGGCTGGTTTGCTGAAGAGGCCGGAATTCCGGGAAGAAAAAGAAGAGGAAGTCGATCATCGACGTTAAGGGAAGGATGAAAGGACTCCCTGGAACTTCCGCCCCCGTTCACCGTTCCGACCATCCTGGAGAATGAAAACGGAAAATCTCAGGCAAAAAAATCCACCTTACGACCCGTTTCGGACCTTGTCCGCTCCTCTCTTTGAGCCTCCTGCTCATGGACTCTGGATCGTTCCTCTTCACGGCGCTGGTTATCTTCCGTTCTTTTGGCCGCGACCCTTTCGGCAGATCTGTTTTGAGGTTCGGAGCGTCCCACCGGCTGGTCAAGGTTCGTGACGTCGTTCACTCCAAAGGCCATTCTTGTCTCCAAAGTCCCGTCCGGGGTCAGACGGTCTGATTGACTTTCATCCCCTGGAACATCATATACGCTTCCCTCGCGGCCATGCGACTTTCCTCATAGGCCCCGACACGAAGCCCCGAGACACTGATTCCATCCTGTACGGGCGTTTCGGGAGGGGGAAGTGTGGCTCCCTGCCAATGGTTGTCAACTTTTTTTGATCCGTCGTTTAGGTCGGTCTGGTGGACGACAACATCGGTGACGATGCTTCGACCCATAGGCTGGGAGTAAACCGAAACAACAGCAGGAAGGGATCCCACGGTATCGATTCCCGCGAGAACCCTTGAAACGACCCCCGTGTCGGAGAAATTGTCCTGGGGGCGAGCGGAGGCCGGATGAAAACCGGAACCGGAAACCGGGGAGGCCGCAGGCATGACAGTGCTCTCAGAAAGGAGCATCTGCCCTCTTCCCGACAACCCTTCTATTCCATGGCTTCCCAATGTCTGGACACTCATCCGGATTCCCCCGGCAGTTGATCAATCAGACGATGCTCCCACGGATTTCCACGCTTTTATTTTACCACCATAATCCGGGAGGTCAAGAAGATACGACTGATCGAAAGGGAACGGGGCCCAGAGGAGACATTT